>JBDLKB010000039.1:0-7996 GCA_039714055.1 Chloroflexota bacterium | reverse complement strand
GAGCCACCGCTAATAACTCCAGCATCAGAGATTGCGTCGCGAATAACCGCGTTGGACACCACTCGTTTATCGAGCACAATGGTAAAGTAATCACCGATATGCTCACCGGTATATTCCCGGAATCTCTTGGTCCACTCGCTCTTTACCTGAAATGCCACTTTATAGTTGCCCATTTCATCACGATCAACAAAGGCATCTCGAATCACTTCACCAGTCATAGCGGTTTGATAGGGACCATAGATCAAACTGGGGTCAACTCCATCGTACACAGTCTCATTTCCGCTGGTTTGAGAGGTGCGGACTAAATCACCGGGGAGCAGCATATAGTCTCCCTCGATGAACTCGAGTAGAGCAGTAGCCTGTATGGTTCGAATGGCTTGATCTGAATTCTGGATGCCGGGCAGCTCAACAATGATACGTCGTTCGCCCTGAAGTTGGACCACAGGCTCGGTGACGCCAAGTCCATTCACCCGATTTTCGAGGATGGTTCGAGCAACGCGCATGTCATCAAGATCAACTGCTTCCTCATGTGGCATGTCTGCTTCGAGCAAAACCTGGACCCCACCCTGGAGATCCAGCCCCTGACGAATGGCAACCGTGGTACCGAGTACCTGCCTTGATCCGGGAAGATCGACCCAAATGGTAAAGGCAGCAATAGCCACGATCACCAAGAGCCAAATATTAGTATGCCGCTTTCGATTCATGTGTCGCCCTTTCAGAAGTAGAGACAGGAAGGCGGGATTATACCACGACGAGAGTGGATAATGGTCAAGTGGACGGAAATCAGAGTTGGAATACTAGGCTGATTCCAGGTATCTTTCTCGTTCCCAAGTGGATACTTGAATGCGATATTCATCCCATTCAGCCTGTTTGGCGCGGATAAATACATTGGACACATGGTCGCCTAGGGCATCCCAGATGACCTGGTCATTTCCCATCTCATCGATTGACTCACCAAGAGTACCCGGAAGCAACGCGATATTTTGCTGGTTCAACTCACTTTCAGAGAGAAGGTACACATCATCTATTACTGGATCCGGAGGAGTGAGCTGCTGATCGATCCCGTCAAGCCCTGCGGCAAGCATGGCGGCAAAGGCCAGGTAAGGATTGCAGCTCGGATCCGGGCAGCGCAGCTCCAGTCTGGCGGCATCCTTGGCGAACTGAGCGGATCGAGGTACTCGTATCAGAGCTGAACGATTGATCTGCGCCCAGCAGACATAGACGGGAGCTTCGTAACCCGGCACCAGACGCTTGTAACTGTTGACCGTAGGGGCAACAACGGCTGTCAGGGCGCGGGCATGTTTAAGCTGCCCGGCAACAAACTGCTCTGCAAGGGTTGAAAGAGAGAATCTGCCATTGGGATCATGAAAGAGATTCTCTCCACTCTGAGCATCCGCCATACTTTGGTGCACATGCATACCCGAGCCATTCTCACCAAAAACAGGTTTGGGCATAAATGTAGCTGATAGATCATGGATGGCAGCGATTGCCTTTACAGTGTATTTGAAGGTCACGGCATTATCAGCCGCAGTTAAGGAGTCGGCATAGGCAAAATCGATCTCATGTTGACCCGAGGCGACCTCATGATGGGAAGCTTCCACCTCCATACCCATGACGTCCAATGCCTTGACGATATCGGAGCGCACCACTTGAGCTTTGTCGCGAGGTGAAAAGTCAAAGTAACCGCCAACATCATGAGGAACGGGCAGTATGGCGGCTTCGTTATTTGGGCGAAAGAGAAAGAATTCCAACTCTGGACCACAATTGTAGACCAGTCCCTTTTTCGAAACACGCTCCAAGACACGTTTAAGCACCGATCGTGGATCTCCTACAAAAGGCTTGCCGTCAGCACTATAAACATCACAAATCAACCGGGCTCGAAGACGGTCAGGATGACTCCATGGCAACACCTGATAAGTGATAGGATCAGGAACGAGGAACATGTCTGCCTCAGAGATGCGAGCAAAACCTTCAATCGATGATCCGTCAAACCAAACACCTTCATCGAGCGCCTTGTGCAGCCGCGCCTGGGTGATGGTAACACTCTTGATCTGTCCCAGAATGTCGGTGAACTGCAAGCTGATAAATTGCACTCCATCGTCACGCACTTTCTGTATTAAATCCCGAGTCTCCATTTCTCCTCCTAAACATTAAAACAGCTACAGAAATATCAAAGTGGAGTGGTCGATAGACTTGCTGTCTGCCAGCCACTCCACTAGCTACAACACCTAAAGTTCGCAAACGATGTGTAAAAGTTAATCCGCTGATCTTGCGGCTTTCATGCGTCCTCCGTACCAAAACAGAAGCATGCCAGCGAGAATTATAGCCACACCAATAGAAAAACCAACGAATTGCAAGGGTCCAAACCAAGCGTCGTCGAAAAGTTCGTCTCTGTGAGTTCCGACTCCAAGCCAGTCAGCCAGTCCAGAAACATAGAGCGCAAGTAAACCAGTCATTCCCATCCGCAATCCAATATCAGAGATTAACGATATTTGTTCGCCCTTTCTCCGACGGCGGGCAATGAACATATAGCCAGCACCAGCAAGAAAAGTGCTGCCGACGAGAATGCCGATGATGTGAATCAGACCGAAACCTGGATTGGGGTCAATACCCAACTCCTGGGAGAAGATTGAAAGAACCACCAGAGCAATGCCCAAGAGAGCAAGCGCCAAACAGATTCCAAAGGGACGTTTTGGATCAATTTGCTCGTTCATGTGTCGAGTTTATCACCAGGCATATCGGGGAGCAAACATATTGGAATAGGATACGAACTGACAGTCGATAGGAGAAGAGCTATCTTCTTGTCTGTCCCCTAAGATGAAAAGGCGGCTCTTGTGGTTACTGGCAAATGAGAACGGACCATTGAGCGTGCTGAAGAACCTCGTCAACATAACCGCCAAGGATCATTTCCGCTAGTCCAGTACGACCATATCCACCCATCGCCACCATTTGAGTTTCGAGTTTGTTCGCCCAAGCTGTGATAGCTTCAGCCGGGGGTCGAGGATCAACAATCATTTTGGCAACCACACCGTGTCGGGCAAGGTGATCTTCCGCTTCCAGCAACGGCGCAGGCATTCTCTCGGTGGAGTCAGCAGCCAACACCGCCAGTTCAACATCCCATCGCAGCGACATATAAGTGGCAGCGATCAGCGCTTCCTTGGCTTTCACACCACCGTCATAGGCAACCAACACATGATTCACAGGATGACATTGCGTAGGAACAGCCAATATCGGTCGTGGCGAACGTTTTATCAGAGCGCGGAAGCCTGAACTCATGCGCGACAAAGTACGAGTCCCAGGAGGATGAGATAAACGCACCACGATCAGGTCAGAAGCCCTGGCTGCGTTGAGAATCCAAGGTAGTATCTTGCCTTCACGCACTGAGAATGTACCCTCTACTCCATATTCGGCTGCTATCTGGTTAAACTGCTCCTTCAGGGATGCTTGGTCGGTATCCGGGTCGACCAATACATGCAAACCAAGCAACCTTCCTTCTTCAGCTTGAGCGATCCAGACAGCCTGATGCACCGCTGCCCAGCCATCTTGCTCGCCAGTAACTGCTACCATGACGTCATTGAACAGAGTCGAAGGTTGTTCGATTGAGGTAGGCTCGTCGGAGTCCTTGTCATCACTGGTTTCAGCGATACGTGAGACACGTGAAGAAATGAATGGATCCAGCGGCGTTTTGTCTGACCCTAAATGTGCTACCAGATCGCCAGCAGCCACCTCTGGATCGACCTCCCAGCCCACCATTTCTGCAAGATCAGCGCGGTGTTCGGCAAGCCACAAGTACAGATCAGTGGCAGTGCGCTCAGGGAATTGTGCTAATCCATCGAGAGCGGAAATGGCATCAACAACAGGTTGATATACCATGTCATACCAGTGGCTGACTGCTTCCTCATAGGGAATCTCTCGCTGCAGTTCAAGCCCCATATAATGACGATGCACCTCGATATGTTCGTGCAACACGCTGAATTTCCCGGGCGCTGTGACCAGCAGTTCTGAGTCTGGTCGCAGAATATCGATGTGAGTTATCTCAAGAAAGTCAGCATACTCAGCCTTGAGGATAATGTCGTCCACGTTATCACCTGATTCGAGTGGTACCGCAGAAACCAAAGTAGTGACATAGGCTTCAATGGTTTCGGTACCTAATTGGCGAGCAACAGAGACACGGTGATTGCCATCGAGTACGAAATAGGCCTCGCCGATCTGATAAACAGTAATAGGCGGCAAGCCAGTAAGACCAGTCATGGCATTGCTTACGCCTACCCAGCGGCTCTGATCACTGTCTGACAGCGGAAGAAAGGTGCGAGTAAAATCGGTGTAGCGACCAACGCTGCCCACTATAGCGTCGAGGGGAATATCCCTCAGTTGGGGAGGCAACCCTTGACGAGCACGAAGCAGGGTGCGAACTTGGTCGAATTCGAGCAGGTCTTCAGATCTTCCCGAGAGAGTTGAAGCAATACGCTGCCAAGCTGCTTTGCGTCGGGCACGGCGGAATTCATTGACTGAAGCCAGTGTGGTTTGTCTTGATTCCAGCATCACTAACTCGTGAATGTATTCATTGCGTTGCCGGACAATAGTGACATGATATCAACCAAGTTCCCAAGGCGCCTTGGCACCAGACTGTGACAGTGTTTTGGGTATTTCACTAGCGTGTTGGGGAAACACATGGGGCAGAACTGACAACATACCATAACAGCCAGCCAACATCATATCACCAAACGGCGCTGCCATGTGCGGTTCGAAAACACTCGAGTCCATAAGACTGCGGCGAGGTCCTGTCACGGTCACCATTGGATCTCTTTGGATTGGCTCATCCCTCTCAAGCAGTAAGGAACCATGCCCTTGGGAGTCAAACACCATCTCATGGGTTAAATCCCGGTCAATGAGCAACCTGAGGAATCCATCAAGCTGAGAGCAAGTTAGTTCACCGGTGTGATGTTCGAACAGTCCTTCAATGCCCTTTGGTCCAAGCTGGAAAGCAAGAGTATGGAGGTTGCCTACATTAACAGCGACCAGATGCTCTCTTTGACTGACAACAGGATCAAGAAGAGCGCCGCAGATCGCCGCAGGAGCGGTATCCATGATCATGGTGGGGATACCGGTGGCTAGTGCTGCTTGTGCCACAGCTTGCATACGAGTCATATCTGCAGGTACCTGATCAGCTTGATGAGCCAGCACATAAAGTTGGGGATTGGATTGCAGATTTCGCGTTAAATAGTCGAAACGAAATTGGCGATCAGAATATCCCGGGGGTGAGTTGCCATGGTCAAAAACAGCAATCGCCAAGACATCAGGCTGCAGC
This sequence comes from Chloroflexota bacterium, assembly GCA_039714055.1. Classification (GTDB taxonomy): domain Bacteria; phylum Chloroflexota; class Anaerolineae; order Promineifilales; family UBA4811; genus JBDLKB01. The sequence continues at coordinate 2,688 of JBDLKB010000039.1, read as the reverse complement.
TCAAGACCAAACTGGGCAAATGCATTAGAGAACACGTCGAGGTTGAAATCGCCTAACTCTACCAGCACCGCATTGTCAGCGCGAGCAATGTGCTTGGGCGATGTGATTTTAATCCCGAGTTCAGCTACTCGATCAAGGTCATCATCAATGGTGGCGGCAGCGGAAGGAGTCGAGTAAACCTCAAGACCCAGGTTCAAGTGGTCCATGATTGCCCACGACACTGGACCTCCGCCCATGATCGTGCCGTAGAGGGCAAGTGGGCGTCCAGCCTGGGTAGCTTGCTGTATGCGCCGCCGGCAAACCATGGTGGGAGAAGGAGCAACTATTTTGTAGCTGTTCTCGACGTGCAGCTGCGAATCAAAGTATAGAACATCTTGAGTGCCGGTCCCGATATCGACCGCCAGTACTCGCATCGTCTGGTACCTCTAGAGGGATTCCTGGTTTTCTATATATTAAGGCAAAGGCACGTCAAATTACATTCACGTGCCTTTGCTGCTGATATTCAGTTTGAAAGACGGTGGATTCTAGTAGAAAACTGCTCGGTCCAACTTCTTTGCTTGGGCGACCCAATCCTCTACGTTTGACAAACCAGGGAGTCGACGGACCAGTTTCTTCGCCTCGTTAACCTCGATCAGTTTTGCATGGAGGTTGGCTGGATTTCGCTGCGCCAGTTCCACAACAGTATCGACTCCTGCCTCTTCGAGCAGGTCGCTGTACTCTTCACCCAAGCCCTTGACGCGGAACAAGTCCGCAAGGTTAACCCATTCCAGGATCAGCTTGGGGCTGATTCCAGTGGATTCTGCCAGTTCTTTTCTACCAGCAGGGGTTGCGCCCTTTTCCAAAATTTGGTCAACGGTCGTGATCCCCTGTTCACCAAGCTTGGATTTGTAGACATCACCGATACCTTCAATAGATTTGATATCTGTCATTCTATCACCTCATAGTTGGGTTGATGATTTTTGCATTATAGCACAAACCAAAAGGCAAACACAACCATTCGATCAACACTCGCTAAAGCCGCAGCAATAGCACTTGCGGCATCCTTCCTCGTTGACTACCGCTGCTTCGCCACACTCGGGGCAAAGATCTCCGATTCTCATGGTCATCTGAGAATCAGAGGGAATATCAGACATATCTATCTCCTCAACGTGGCTCTCACTTAGATAGTCATCGAGACACTGAGCAATGCCATCGGGAAGAGAGAGAACCCGGTTAGGACCAAATCCAAGTGACCTTCCGCCACCGATTCCGATGAGTTGGTTTACAATCTCTGCCAGTCTCTCACGAGGAGGCACGGGCGATGCAAGGCGTAGAATGAACGATACCAACCTGCCGGTCGCTTCGGATACCGCATTTGTCTCGGAGCCTGCCTTTGAAGTATGGATGAAAACCTCGAAAGGATGATGATCGCCGTTTTCATTGACGGTGACATAAGTGGTGCCCAGCGGTGTTCCCAAGCGATAGGTCTTGCCAATAAGCAACTGACCACGAGGTTTCTTTGGTTCAAGCCACAGAGTCTTGGGTTTTTCAAATCCATTCTTACTCATGGCGGTCTTTTGAGTTTCGAGAACAACTTTGTCACGAGACCCGGTGACATAAATGGTTAGACCTTTACATCCCAATTCCCATGCTTCCCTGTATGCCTGTTCCACATCTTCCACTGTGGTTGCAGCGGGAGCGTTGATGGTTTTGGAGATGCTGTTGTCTACAAAGGATTGCAAAGCTGCCTGCATACGAATGTGCTCTGAGACTCCAAGATCACCCGCTACCACAAATGTGTTTCTAATCTCGTCTGGTAGATTGTCGATGGTCTGGCATGATCCCGTCTGTAATACATGCTTGACGATCTCTTCTCGTTCTTGCGCATCAATCTCACATTCGTCAAGCGCCTGTTGGAACAGTGGGCTTACATATTCGAGGTCGAATTCTTCCTCATCCTGAGTGACATGGCGCACGTATGCCAGAGCAAATACGGGTTCGCAACCGTAAGCTTCACAACCAGCTACAGTAGCGATGGTGCCCGTAGGTGCGATGGTGGTCTGTGCTGCGTTGCGGATGCCGTGAGCCTTGATACCATCAATAATCGACTTCCAATCGATATCTGGACGACCAAAGTTCGTTACGTGCGGCAGAATGGGAACCGGTGGGGTCCATTGCATGAAATCAGGATCGTATTTGCTACCAGCTATGGCTGGGAACGGTCCCCTTTCACGAGCAAGGTCAATGCTGGTGCGCATGGTATGGAAGCGAATGAACTCCATCATCTGGGAGGCGAATTCTTGTCCCTCTACACTTCCATAGCGAATACCGAGGTGATACATGACATCACCCAAACCCATCAGACCCAAACCGATGCGACGGGCTCGCATAGCCGATTCTCTCAATTGCGGAACTGCGGGTACATAGGCGTTAGCGTCAACCACGTCGTCAAGAAAACGTGTAGCAGTAGCGATGGACGACTCTAGTTCGCTCCAATCAACCTTATGATTGTCCTCTTCATCGATCATCATGTGACGAGAGAGGTTGATCGAGCCCAGGCAGCAATTCTCATAAGGTCCCAATGCCTGTTCCCCACAGGGATTGGTTGCCTCAAGCTCATAGAGATGCGGAACGGGATTGTCACGATTCATGGCATCCAGGAACAGTACTCCAGGCTCGCCATTGGTGTGTGCTTGCTCAGCAATACGG
>JBDLKB010000038.1:0-8140 GCA_039714055.1 Chloroflexota bacterium | reverse complement strand
GCCTGATTCTTGACCGTCAATGATAGCGCGATTCGGTTGCTGTCATAGCAACATACCTCACTAAACATAGATGATATCAACAGAAACCGTGCGCACTCTGGTGTTAAGTGACCGAGTGCAGGAACATATATACAGCAGCTCTGTTCGCTCGCGTTACCCAGATGTACAACTTGTGCTGGGTTGTGGAGATCTTCCATTCTATTATCTAGAGTTCGTCAGGACGATGCTCAATGTGCCAGTGCTTTACGTTCGAGGTAACCATGATGACCGGCCATACTATACTGCCGACGGTCGAACCGTAACTCGGGCGGGAGGATGCGATGACATCGATGGTCATGTGGTTTACCGATCAGGCTTGATCATTGCGGGTATAGAAGGATCGATACGTTACCGGAGCAGCGGCAAGTGTATGTATAGCGATCACGAGATTGCGGTCAAGTTGCTCCAAATGATTCCCAAATTACTGTTCAATAAGGTGCGTTACGGTCGCTACCTGGATGTCCTGATAACACATGCTCCACCATACGGTATTCATGATCGTGACGACCTAGCGCATACCGGCTTTCGTGCCTTTTTGCCTTTTATGCGCAGGTTTCAACCTCGCTTCCTGCTTCACGGTCACGTTCACTTGTATGGGCCATCCAGACAAGCTCGCAGCCAATACCATAACACCACCGTGATCAACGTCTATCCCTGTACCCGTCTGGACATACCCATTCATTGATGATCCAACATAATGGCTTACACAAAGCGAAACACCCTTTAGGAGAACTCGAATGAAAGTGATATCAGTGTTCGGCAGTAACAGACCAGTCCCAGGCGACAAGGATTACCAGGATGCTCATGATCTCGGCGCTTTTTTAGCGCAAGCTGGATATGCGGTAGCAACCGGCGGCTATATGGGAAGCATGGAGGCTGTCAGCCAAGGGGCCGCTAGTGCGGGTGGGCACGTGATTGGGGTCACCTGTGATGAGATAGAGTCATGGCGAAATGCCAAGCCCAACCCCTATTTAACAGAAGAAATACGATATCACACCTTGTGGGAGAGACTGGTACACGTGGTGACACACAATAACGGCATCATCGCCCTTCCGGGCGGCATCGGCACCTTAACGGAAGTGATGCTTGCCTGGAGTCAACTGCAGATCGATGTGCTTGCTCCGCGGCCATTCATCCTGCTGGGCGATTTTTGGCAGCGGGCGATGAACGCAATGGTAAACCCTGCATACATTTCTGCTGACCATATTTCCTTTTTGAAACATGCGAAATCTCCAGAGGCGGCGGTTGCCTTACTGCAGGACTATGATTGACACCGTATTTTGCGACTGCTAGAATGAATTTGTAGAGTAGCGAGAAAATGTCAAAGGATCGCGCTGACTTTGAACTTCTTCGCCATCGAATGGTAGAAGAGCAACTGGTTCCTCGTGGGATCTCAGATTCACTGGTCCTGGAAGCCATGAAAACCGTACCTCGACATCTCTTTGTCCCCGAGGAGATGATCAATATGGCGTATTACGACGGACCGCTCTCGATCGGCGAGGGACAAACCATTTCACAGCCGTACATCGTTGCGCTGATGACACAATTACTTCAGCTCAAGGGACATGAAAAAGTGCTCGAGATCGGCTGTGGTTCCGGCTATCAGGCAGCAGTGATTGCTTGTATTGTTGAAAAAGTGATCACCATTGAGCGTCATGCAGTCCTAGCGGATATAGCAAGCGAGAGGCTTGCTTGGCTTGGATTCGACAATGTCACTGTAATCGTGGGTGACGGCACTCTGGGTTCTCCAGCAGAGGCGCCGTATGATGCGGCAATCATCACCGCTGCGGCTCCTGACATTCCTCCCCCTATTCTCGAGCAACTCGTTGATAAAGGGCGAGTGGTGGCTCCAGTGGGAAGTCTAAGCAGTCAAGTGCTTCAGGTGATGCAGAGACGTGGTGCAAAATGGCATACTGAGAATTCCGTGCCGGTGATGTTTGTGCCTTTGATCGGAGAACACGGCTGGGATCAGTCACGCAGCCGTTTCTGGGGTTGAGATTCGCCCCAATCAGGATGCCTTGGTGGCAACCACAAAGGCAAGCGCGTTACTCTGTGAGTGAGACAGGCTCACCGCCCAGTTGACCAAGCCTAGCTGCTTTGCTCGCCTATCGGCAGCGCCATAGAGATTCAAGTAAGGCTTTCCACTAGCTAGATGTTTTACCTCAATGTCACGCCACGACACGATGCCAATCCCGGTACCCAGCACCTTTGAGGTTGCTTCTTTTGCCGCAAAACGCACCGCATATCGCTCTGGCGTATTGTTGCATTCGGCTTGCTCTATCTCAGTAAATACTCGGTTGAGGAAACGCGAACCATAGCGCGCCATCAGGCGCTCCACTCGTAGAATCTCAACCATGTCCACACCTACAGAGATAGGTTGCTCAATCTCAATCATCTGTGCCACTCTATTCCAATGATGGTCCCGCCGTTGCCAAAGCGTACTTGGCGCTGTCTAGATATCTACGCGCTGCGTTCTGTACTTCCAGTTTGGAGATGTCCCGTATTAGGTCAGGATACCGGAGCATATAATCCAGCCCAAGGTCTTCCACCTCCATGTACAGCATCACACCAGCAACACCCGAATTTGTCTCAAGAGCAAGCGGCCGACTGCCAATGAGATAGTTTTTGTTCTCTTCCAACTCTTCGTCTGGAACAAAATCCTGTTCCATGCGCTCGATCTCATAGAGTATGCTCTCAATAGCGCGTGGCACATTATTCGGATTCACTCCAGCTCGGACATACCAGGGACCAGGTCCTCTGCCACCAGCTACCTGACTGTATGCATAGTATGCCAGGCCCTGCTTGTCACGAACATTTGCCCCAAGCCGTCCCATGAGTCCAAACACACCTAGAACTGTGTTTGCCAATCTCGCAGCCAGGAAATCGGTTGCCTTACGTGAGGGACCCACATATCCCAGGGCTACATCAGTTTGAGTTTTCCCCGGTACTACCAATGCTTTCTCAACCTTCTTGGTACTGACTTCCGGAAGATCAACTTGGACCTCCCCAATTGCTCCTGGTTCGCTCTTCCACGATCCAAAGAGTCCATCCAACTTGCTTATCACCGTGTTTGTATCCACATCTCCAACCACTGAGATTACCGCTCCCTCGGGGTTGTAATTTTTGCGATGAAAATCCACCAGATGATCACGACTCAGCCCTTTGACCGTATCCGCCACACCACGTACGGGACGACCATAGGGATGACCTGAAGGATAAACCAACTTGCGAAGAGCACGCATCGCCAAGTAGCCCGTATCGTGTTCTTGGATGTTCAGAGCTGTAATCGCTTGCCCTCTGAGGATATCCACTTGATCCTCAGGAAAGGTTGGTTCAAGTAATGCATCGCGCATTATCTCAAGCAGGAGATCCATGTCCTCTACCAGGCAATCACCACCGAATCCGGTAGAGTGCCGGTGAGCTGAAAAAGCAAGATCAGCCCCCACCGACTCTATTGCCTCGTATATCTCTGCCGATGTTCGTGCCCCCGCACCACGCATCAAACCTGAAGCGGTAAGCGCAGCTAATCCTGCGGTTTCATCGGAATCATGGAGTGCGCTGGCAGTCAGTAATCCATCCACCACCACCGTGGGTGATTGATGATTCTCTCTTACAAGCACTACAATGCCGTTATCTAGCACATGGCGTACGATGTCGTGAGGTCCTGGAATGGAGCTGCCGCTAGCTTGGTTCACGCTTCCACCTCCAGTGCTGATTGTGAGTTTGCTACATACCAACCGATAGTGCGTTGACTGGGATCAAGATATGTCTCTGATACGCGAGCGATATCATCCAGCGTCACTCTTTCTAGCTCCTCCAAGTAACGGAAGAACCATTGGTAGGAGCCTGCCACGAGTTCACTGAATCCAAGCCAGAACCCTCTATCAGTAACGCTCTCGCTGGAGAAAGCAAAACTAGCCCTGGCTCTCTTCTTGGCGCTATCGAGTTCGGCTTGGGTGACTGGGCTATCATTGCGCAACTTGGCTATAGTGTCATCCAACGCTCTTTCGAGTTTTTCCAGTGGTACCCCGGAGCGGGCGGGAGCGGCTATGGTGAATAGAGTCGGATCAACCATCGGTATCAATCCCCCTCCTACTCCAGCAGCGAGCTCCTTTTCAACCAGTGCTTTATATAGCCGAGAGCTCTTGTTGGATGAGGTGCCTTGAAGCAGTCCCATTGCGCCTGATCCCAACATGGAAGACATGAGTACCGCAAGAGCAAAAAAATCAGCATGTACTGCATTGGGAGCGCGATATGACGCATATAGATAATCAGTCTCACCCTCTCCGTGAACCTGCACTCTCCTTTCACCCCGCTGCGGCGGCTCCTGACGCACAACCGCGGGTGGAAGTGGGCGCTCTGGGATGGATTCGAACTGCTTGCGCACTCTCTCTACAATAGCGTTTCCATCCACATCACCGGTAACCACTACAATCGCATTCCCGGGATGGTAGAAACACTGGTAATGCGCCAAAAGATCATCCTGCGACATATTCTCTAAATCAGCCATGTCACCAATGACCATGTGGTGATACGGATGAACCCGAAAAGCCGCGGCGCGAACCTCCTCGGCAATCAGGAAAGGCGGATGGTTCTCGGATCCTTGCCGCTCGGATATGATGACCGTTCTTTCCGCCAAGACCTCATCGACATCAAACAGAGAATTGACCATTCGATCTGCTTCTAAATTCAAGCAAAGGTCAATCTCATCTGCGGGAACGGTTTCATTGTAGGCAGTAAAGTCAAAAAAGGTGTATGCATTCCACTGGCCGCCAACACGAGATATAGCGCGGTTCATGATCTCGTTTGGGAACGTAGGAGTTCCCTTGAACATCATATGTTCGGTCCAGTGTGAAATGCCGGTTATCCCCGGCACCTCATTCCGACTACCAACTCGATAGAATACCCAAGCGGCAGCAACGGGAGCATGATGCATCTCTTGCACCACAACGGTAAGTCCGTTGTCCAGTCGGGTATGAATTACTTGATCCATTTACATTATTCTCCTGGTACCAGAGCAAGGGTGAATTATATCACGGAGGAAGCAAGTGATGGGTAAAGAGCGAAGAGCGAAGAGAATACGGAAGATTATGCCGCGACTTGCGAGGTATCAGTCAACCCCGAAATCAATGGTCCAATAATACAAATGCGGCGCTAAAGTATCAAAAGTGTGTGCCCCTCCCATGGTCGTTGCCAGGGGATGCAAGATGATGGCACGATGCGGCGGACTGTTCATCCACCAGGTCAAGGCACTGGCAAAATCGTCAAAACCCCAGGCGGTGCACTCGCCAGCATAATCACCTTCGTAACTAGCTTGGCGCATGCGCTCTATGGGTCGTGATGCATCTGACCCGTAATGTCCGGTAAAGGCATTGTATGCCATATCATCCGTATGGTGTTGAGACGAACGCGCCAGATCATCAGACCATGATAGTGGTGCAAGCCCAGCCAAGAGCCGTTCGTAGTTAATCCCATCCAGCATCTGCTGAGCCAATGGGTCTAGCGGTTTCTGCACTATGGTTGAACTGATGGGGTCTTGAACTACGAATGTGGTCTCGATGAAAGTTTCCTGCACCTGTGGTGTCAAATACACCTGATCTGGAGTCACAGTTATGCTTAGAGTGTCACTCACTATGTCTTGGCTGTTGTATGCCATCAAGATGATGTCGAATTCACCAACGGAATCAAAACTGTGCATCACAGATTGATGCCGCGCTAATTCCCCGTCGCCAAAGTCCCATATAAATGAAGGCTCATAGATATCGGTAAGTGCAGAGAAAGTTACCAGCCGGCTGAACTCTAGTTGATCCACATCAACCAGAACCTCTACAAACGGGTCCTGGTCGAGCTCAACAGGAAAACGCTCAGGTTCCGAGTCGTAAACGTCAGTTGTTCTGGCAGCATCATCGGACACATTCACGCTGCCATCTCCGAAATACCACCACCAAGGCCAACCTTGTTCCACCTGCGCACTTGGATTGATGCTGTATGCTGGTATCTCTTCGATAACGGTCTCCGAATTATGATCCAGTTCTGCGGTCTGGTCGAGTGCTGAAACTGCCAGGTAAGCGAATCGATCGGTGGGTGTGCTGTAGCCAATATAACCAACTTGACTCTGTACCACTATCGGACCACTTGTCTCGATATTGCTAGCTTGTGCTTCCATTTCAATCACCATGGTAGCACCCTGATTGATGGCCCCCTCCCATTGAAAGACTCCTGAGCGCAGATTATAGGAAGAACCTATAGGCAGCATTTCCAGTGGGATTTTAAAGCCTGGAGGTAGACCAGATCGAAGCCAGATGTTGGCGTCACTCTCCGACAGATTGCGCACAGTCAAGGTCACAGTGACGATGTCGCCAAGAGTGAAGGTGCTTGGATTCAGCTTTAGGTCTATTGACAGATCTTGCTCTGTCAGATTCAGGCTCTCTTGAGATGGCTGCGCCTGAGCTAACGGCACCATGGATGCAAGCACAATAAGAAACGCCCAAACGAGGCATTTGCGAACTACATGCAACCTACGGCCGATATTAACCATGGTCTCTGCAGTTTACCATTGGATACTGCAAGAAACAACCCGTACTACATTACCAGTTTTCATGGCTCGCACTCTCAGGTTGAGATGAACGAGATCGCCTTGGGGTCAAGGTACAGGGAGACCTCAGCCCCAGTGGCTGGAATCTGGTCGGCAAGGGTGCGGAGGACAAAGGATAGGTTTTCCCCGCTTCTGTGTTGCAGCCTAATAAGAGAGTGCCTACCTCTGAATGAGCAGGAAGTAATAGATCCATCAATTCGATAATAACCGTCAACGGGTTCAAGTGTTGCTGCCTCTGGGCGAACAAGCACACATACACCAGGGGAATGCATGGAAGCACCATGTGTCACAAATTCGCCTATCGGTGTATCAATTAGCATGCGATCCTTTGCGTTCACCACTCCTTTTATTAGATTAGTCAGTCCCAGGAATTGAGCGATTTTCGGCGTTGCTGGATTTCCATATACATCTGACGGAACTCCTTCCTGAATCGCTTTGCCATCCATCATGATCACAATACGGTCTGCCAGGGCGAAAGCTTCCTGTTGATCGTGGGTCACAGTGATGGCGGTGACACCAACCGTTTTAAGAATGGCACGCAATTCATTCATCAAGCGTTCTCTAAGAGTGCGATCTAGCGAACCTAGAGGCTCATCAAGCAAAAGCAGAGGGGGGTTTGGCGCCAAACTGCGCGCCAGTGCTACCCGCTGCTGCTCCCCGCCAGATAGTTCGGCAGGGGAACGATCCTCCTTACCCGTCAACCCCACCAGGTTCAACATCTCTGTCACACGCTCTTTATTTCGTTCGTTGTCTTTACCAGTCATTCGCAGCCCAAAGCCCACATTCTGTTCCACAGTCATGTGAGGGAACAATGCGTAATCCTGAAACATGAATCCGAATCCTCGCTCATGGACGGGTATAGAACCCAGGTCTGTGCCTAGCAGCTCGATGCTGCCAACATCAGCTTGCTCGAGGCCTGCCACCAAACGCAAGAGCGTTGTTTTTCCGCATCCACTTGGACCCAGCAGGCAGACAATCTCTCCCTCGTTTACCTCCAGATTCATATTCGCAACCGCGGTGACATCGCCATATCTCTTGGTGACGTCTGTGATTCTTAGAAGTGGTTTGGACTGGTTCATGATGTTATTCTGATCCTAGAACTCTCCGATGTCACCATAGCGAAAACGCTCAATCAGAGTAAAGCTGACAGCGCAGATAATCATCAAAATAGTACCAAGAGCTAGAGCCTGGCCAAAATTCATTGCCCCTGGTTGACCAAGGAGCCGGTTGATAGCAATGGGCAAGGTTGTGGTAGATGAGCCAGGTCGAACAATAAAAGCTGTTGCCCCGAACTCTCCCATAGAAACGGTGAAACTAAACACAGCCCCAACTAATATGGCACGGCTGATTATAGGCAGGTCAACCTCACGCCATACTCTGCCCGGTGACGCACCAAGGATCGCGGCTGATTCCCGCAGCGCTGGCTGGATACCTCGCAACACCGGCAATGTGCTCCGCACCACAAAGGGAAATGCGATCAGTGTATGTGCCAAGGGGGTTAACCAG
>JBDLKB010000037.1:0-8142 GCA_039714055.1 Chloroflexota bacterium | reverse complement strand
CCTGGTGAGCATGTCAGCGTTGGTGACGTTTGTGGCGGACCGAGCTCCAGTTCTCAACAATTCAGTACTGGGAATTCAATACCGCACCTTCGTCGCGGTCGCCTTGAGTCTGTTGATCGGATGGCTGGTTAATCGTGGTCCCAAGGTAGCAGCACGCGCCTTTGGCCCAGCTACAGCCGGGGTACTGGTCTTGCTGTGGGCAATGGTGTTTGCTTCACTTGGCAAGTACGGCTTGCGTTTGCCTGACTTTAACCTGCAAGCGTTTTCGCTAGATAACATTGAACTCACATTCGGCGGGTTTACGCGTATCTTGGCGGTAATGACGGGAATCGAAGTGTTTGCCAACCTGGTGGCAGCTTACGATGGAACCCCAGCGGAAAAGGGTAAGAAAGCTTTTGGTAGTCTCATGATCGTTATGGGAACTGCGGCAGCTACCATGCTCATAGTAGGTCCGACAATATTTGACCTGTCCAATCCACTCGAAAGCGATGTATCAGTATTTACTCAGACCATGGATGCGTTGCTTCCCGCGCCGCTGCCATATTTCGGCACGTTGATAGGCATTGCGGTATTAATGTCTGCTTGTGCTGCCAGTGCACAGGGTTTGCAAAACCTTGCGTTGGGGCTGCGAGAACGACACTACATCCCACCCGCTCTTGGTCATCGGAATCAGTATGAAGTAGCTGACAAGCCAGTATGGATCGAAGTAGGGTTATCCTGTGTGATGTTTGTGTTATTTGGCACGCACGAAGAAACCTACCTAGCGATCTATGCTGCAGGCGTCTTTGTGTTACTGAGTATGACTGGCTGGGCAGCCTCTAAGAGACTATTGCGAGAGATGCGAAAGCGAATCGAACCAAGCCAACTGATGCTTCTCGCCGGCACCGTGGCTGCGTCCCTGCTGACCAGTGGCGCCACTGTTCTCATCTTCAAAGAGCGTTTCATGGAAGGGGCTTGGACCTATATGGTATTGGTTCCGGTTCTATATTCATTGTTTTCGTATTTCCGGGGATCACTTGGTACCCCCAGCCCGGCACGCGAGGCTATGGGTGAGATCCACGGTGGACTCCTCGGTGGTTTTGGTCTCGGTCAGGCGATCAGTCAGGTGACCAGGAGCATCGGTCGAAGACCAGAAAAACGAGTCACACCACCAGACTGGCAACCATCTCCCAAGGTGGCTGAACGATTGAAAGGCGAACCGATGGGACCCGCCCACGTCGTGGTTCCTCTGGATGGTTCGTCATTTGCAGAACAAGCCCTGCCATTTGCCCAATTGATTTGCACTAGATACAAAGCCAAACTGAGCCTGGTTTCGGCATTTGAGGAAAACGCAACATATCTGGAGCGGACCGCTCGAAGGATGCAAAACGGATATGTCATCAATACTGTGACTGGTCAAGGTTCAGTAACGGAAACAGTTGGTCATCTGGTCAACACCACCGATGCGGATTTGGTGATCACTACATCTCGGGGAGCTTCAGGCGCAAGGCATTGGATATCCAGAGGGGTAGCACATCAGCTAGTCTGCTCTGTGAATCAGCCGGTGCTGGTGATTCAGCCAAGAAACGGAGAAAAACCCAGGATTGATCGTCTCTTGGTCAGTCTTGATCAATCAGAATTTGCTGAACGTGTGCTTCCCTATGCTCGTGCCCTTGCTGCTGCATTCAGCGCGGAAGTATTGCTACTCTCAGTTCCTGAAGTACCGGAGGCAGACAAGTTTGGTGTTGCACCGGATGAAGTAAGTTCCTTGCGTAATGAGGCCGAGGAGAACCTATGGCGCTATCTCACTGACGTGGCGGCTTTTATCCGCAGTGACGAGGTAAAGGTACGCACATTGGTTCAAGGCACATATCCAACACGTACCATTGTAGATACCGGTAAGCAAGAGAAAGCAGATATCATTATGTTATCCACCCACGGTCGCGGTGGTTTGAACCGGCTGATCATGGGTAGTGCTGCAGAGAGGGTAATGGAGCAAACTGAAATGCCAGTGTTCCTCCTGCCAGTACGAGATTAAAGTTAATAGGAATACAGCCCCGCATCATCGACCACCAACGAGATTCACCCACCACATTGAGACTATATCATGAACAATGAACTCATTTATCTAGATAACGCTGCGGCAACGCGACTCGATGAACGAGTGATGGAAGCGATGAAACCATTCTTGTTCGACACCTATGCGGTTGCCACCTCACAGTTTGGGTACTCACCCGGACTTGAAGCGCGGGAAGCCTTGGAGCAGTCGCGTGGGGTAGTTGCTGAAACAGTCAAAGCGACAGCAGATGAGATTGTGTTCACCTCGGGGGGCACAGAATCGAGCAACATGGCCATCAAAGGTGTGGCGCGCGCTTTAGCATCGGTCAAAGATCGTCACTTGATAACTTCCCAGGTAGAAGACTTTGGTGTACTTGACAGCATGCGTTTCCTTGAACGAAATGGCTACAAGGTCGACTACATATCGGTTGACGAGCACGGTCTCCTTGACCTCGACGAACTTGAGAATGCTATTCGACCGGAAACCGCCTTGGTTTCAATTCAACACGCAAACCAGGAGATAGGCACGTTGCAGAACCTGGAAGCTATCGGGGCGATCTGTCAGCAGAATGGGGTGACCTTTCACTCTGACGCAACTCATAGTTTCACCCGGGTTCCGATCGACGTAAACAATATCCCAGTTGACTTGCTGTCGCTCGAGGCTTCGACTATTCATGGTCCCAAGGGTGTTGGTGCTCTGTACATTCGCAAGGGCACCAAGTTGACGAAATGGATGAGCGGAGGATATCAAGAAGACAACCGCAGAGGTGGCACTGAGAACATCCCTGGAGCAGTGGGATTTGCACGAGCGATTCAGTTAGTTGCCGAGGATGAAAATCAAGAACTGGAACAGATGCGAAACCTGTTCATTGAGGGACTGCTGAGCATAGAGCACAGTCAACTAAATGGTCATCCTAACAAGCGCCTTCCACAGAATGCAAATATCTCGTTTAGGTTCGTGGAAGGTGAATCGATCCTGCTTCACCTCGACATGCGGAATATTGCGGTAAGCACTGGTTCAGCTTGCTTTAGCCGCTCATTGGAAGCAAGCCACGTGATGATGGCAATCGGTGGGGATCACGAACGAGCACACGGCTCCGTTCGAATTACTGTGAGCAGGTATAATAGTAAGGACCAAGTACCGGTGGTTGTCGAAGCACTAAAGAACATCGTGTCTCGGCTCCGTGAGATCAGCCCATTGGGTAAACACGGGGATATAGACTAATATCCAAACCAAACAATAGAGAGTGATATGCCAGTTCCCTACAGCGATATAGTCATGGACCATTTTCGCGATCCGCGAAACGTCGGTCGTATTGAGAACCCTGACGCCAAGGCGGTTGAGGGAAGCGCCGCTTGCGGTGACATGGTCGCAGTGTACCTGATGGTTGACGCAGAGCAGCTTCGAATTTCGGATGTCAAATTTGAGTCGTACGGCTGCGCCTCCAATATCGCGACAGCATCAATCATCACGGAGATGGCGAAAGGCAAGACACTCGATGAGGTGAAAAACCTGACCTGGCAACAGATATCCGAAGCCTTGGGAGGTCTGCCAGCGCTTAAGGTCCACTGTTCAGTATTGGCAATCGACTCGCTTCGAGCTGCAGTTGAGAACTATGAAGAGCGGCACGGTTTAATCAAAGAGCGCGTGCCCACCACAGAAATCATCGTCATGAAACGGCTTAAGCGAGTAATGAATCCCATGGTCGGTCTAGATCTGGTTCGGACCAAGTTAGTGAGTGAGATTGATATTACGGAAGGCAATGTATCCGTAACCATTGATCTTCCCTCAGACCATCAATTTGCGGCCAATATTCGGGAAGAGATCATTGAAAAGATAGAACCTTTATGGGACATAAAACAGGTGACGGTCCAATTCAAGGATGAGGCACCGTTTCCTCTTCCCATGATTACTTAGGAGTGTAGAATGTCAGAGATTCTGGTAGATGTAATTGGAGAAACCTGCCCCGTACCTCTAGTAGAAATGCGGAAGGCAGTTCGTAAAGCGCAGCCGGGGGATCAGATTGTAATTCGCGGTTCGCATCCTGCATCTCGTGAAGAGATACCCATGGCACTTGAAGCTTTGGGAATAGCATTAGAATCAGTCGAAGGAACGCGAGACGATTGGACCATTCGTATCCGTCGATAGAAGATTTCATTTCAGTTTAGTCTTTCCCCACCCTTTCAATAAACCCAAATGTCTGGAGGTTATGATGTCGAATAATAGGGCAACCATCGTCTTGCATAGTGGAGATATGGACAAGGTCTTTAGTGCTTTCATAATCGGCAATGGTGCGCTTGCCATGGGAATGGACGTATCCATTTACATGACTTTCTTTGGTCTTCAACGGTTGCAGAAAGGCAGACTGGACAAAGGTCCACTATCGAAAATGCATTTTCTTGGATTGGGCAAGTGGATGATCAAGCGTCGAATGAAAAGCGCCAATGTTGCATCGTTAGATCGTCTGGTTTCAGATTACAAAGAACTTGGGGGCAAAATCATTGCTTGCGAGATGACCATGGAGATCATGGGAATTGGTAAAGATCAGCTCCGAGAGGACCTGGTCGATTCGTATGGAGCTGTGGGAACGTATGTCAATGAAGCGCGCCAATCATCGATGACTCTGTTCATTTAATGTGGTTTCATAGTAAGGAAAACACATCTTCGGAGTCAAAGGTTATTGATGACAGAATCAGGAATTGCATTAGGTATGTGATTTCTTTGAGATATAATGAATAAAGATTAGCTACATACATAAGGAGAATGATAGATGTTTAACCAACGACTAGTCGATGCATTTAACACGCAGATAACGAACGAGCTGAATTCAGCATATATTTATTTCGGGATGGCAGCATACTTTGATAGCTCAAATCTGCCTGGGTTCGCCACCTGGATGCGTGCTCAAGCTCAGGAAGAGATGGCACATGCCCTCAAGATATATGACTTTGTCAATGAGCGTGGTGCTGATGTCAAGTTGGCAGCACTCGATGCGCCAAGTACCACTTATGAGAGTCCGTTGGCAGCATTCAAAGCTGCTTACAAGCATGAACAATTCATCAGCGGAACAATTCACCAGCTATATAAATTGGCAGAAGAGGAGGGGGACTATGCCAGTAAACCTCTTCTTTACTGGTTCATCGAAGAGCAGGTTGAAGAAGAAGCATCAGCCAAAGAGATCGTTGATCAATTGGAGATGGTGCAGGATAGCCGAACAGGAATGTATATGCTAGACAAGCAACTTGGTGAGCGCGTATTCAATGCAGAGGAAGACGAAGCCGCAGACTAATTGCTGCATCCGACTATTATTCGAGCGCCCTGATGTCAAGGGCGCTCTTTCTTTGTCGAGACTTTATGCATCTGGAAATGACCGCGTAGGTGAATAGGCGCAGCAGTTGACCCTGTTTTTCCGGTACGGTATAATATCGGCGCTCAACCTAACAATCTACGAATGATAAATCGAACGGGCCGGGCAGATGCGCGGCTTTGTTCTTGTACAGAACCGGTGGACAGCCGGAGGCGGAGATCGAAATGCCTAAGAGAACATATCAACCAAAGATTCGTCGGCGAGCCCGTGTTCATGGGTTCCGCCGCAGGATGAAATCCAAGGGCGGCAGAAACGTACTGAAAAATCGTCGCCTGCGTGGTCGTCATCAATTGGCGGTTCAAAGGAACCACGTCAAAAAGGTCAATTGGAACGCATAATCTTGCTAGGTCGAATCTCGTTAGCGGCTAGATGAGCCGAATCACGCGATTGCGGTCTAGCCGTGATTTTGCGCAAGTTCGCAAACATGGCCAGTCCCAGCACCATCCTCTATTCGTCCTTTCCTATGTGCGCAACGACCAATCCATGAATCGATTCGGTTTCGTGACCAGCAAGCGCATTGGAAACGCGATAACGCGCAATAGAGCTAAGAGAATTATGAGGGAAGCTGCGAGACGATGTTCATCAATGATAAAGCTGGGTTACGATATTGTAATGATAGCTCGCACACCGATTATTGAAGCGTCATCAATACAAGTTGAATCAGCGCTTTGCGGGGTATTATCGCATACCGTTCTATACAGCGGGCAAGACAGATGAGAACTCTCGCGCTGTATATTATCCGCTTATATCAACTTACGTTAGGTAAGGCACTTCCGCCATCGTGTCGCTTTACTCCTTCTTGCTCTGAGTATGGATATCAGGCAGTGGATAAGTTTGGATTCGCAAAAGGTGGGTGGCTTGCGGTCAAACGAATCGTGAGATGTCATCCTTTTAATCCCGGCGGCTATGATCCGGTTCCATAATATAGAGTACTGTAAATTCGATTTGGAGACATTACATTGATTAGTAATCAGATCAAAATAAAGACCAAACCGCGTGTTCCTAAGAAGGCATTGTGGCTATTTTTGCTTCTCCTTCTTGGCGTCACGCTTACAGGTTGTTCAGGAGCACGTCTCGCATCGACAAGCTGGCCTGGAATACTAGCAGATGGGAACGACATATATATCACCTATAACCAACAAATCTTTTCACTTGACGCATCAGATCAACAGATCAATTGGCAATACCCGACGTCGACTGACGCGAAAAGCCCATCATTCTACGCCTCACCAGCCGTCACTGATGGCATTCTGGTAGTTGGAGGTTATAACCAGATATTGTATGGGATAGACCGGATTAATCTCCAACTCAAATGGACTTTTGCACAGTCCACAGGCAGGTATATCGGCAGCCCAGTGGTTCACGACGGCGTTGTATATGCAGCTACTGCAGGTAATGAGGTATTTGCCCTTGATCTGGCAGTGTTGGAACAGATCGGCACCTCCTCAAACGGGGGAGAGTCACGTAAAGCCGCAGAGATTTCTGCCATCATCTGGCAGACAACAGCGAAGCAAGGCATTTGGGCTGCTCCGCTAATCAACAACGATGTGCTGTATGTGGCGTCGATGGACCATCATGTTCGCGCATATTCAGCTTCGAACGGCAATGAACTCTGGTCTACAGAACTGCCTGGAGCAGTAGCGGGAATGCCTGCTATCTCAGATGATGGAAGTCTCCTGTACGTTGGCAGTTTTGACTATGCATTTTATGCACTGAAATCGGATACTGGTGACATTGCCTGGAAGGTAGATGCGGAAAACTGGGTATGGGGCACACCGGTAGTCACTAGCGACATGGTTATGTTTGCTGATCTTTCGGGACATGTGTATGTGGTTGATCCGGACAATGGCGACATGATCTGGACCAAACAAGTAGCTGATGCCATTAGAGGTCCGCTTGCGTATGATTCAGATAACAATCTTCTTTACATCGCTGGACGCAAAGTATCCAACCCGGGCAGCATCTCAACCAGGGGAATAGTACTGGCGATCGATACCACAGATTTCCGTGTGTTATGGGAGCAAGCCACTGATGAAACGATCTACACTGGCCCAGCACTCAACAACGACCTATTGCTGGTGACACCTGCACAGGGTGAGGATCTGTTGCTGGTGTTCAACGCTGAAACTGGTGTCCTCCAATGGCGCTACACTCTGCCAGGCGAATAAACCAATAACAGGAAAGAAAATATGTTTGACACATTCATCGTCAACCCAATGACCAATCTGTTACTCCTGCTGTATCAGGGGTTATTTCAGAACTTTGCCTTGGCTGTTGTGGTATTCACCCTCATCATGAGGCTGATCATACTCCCCTTTACCATGAAACAACAGCGCTCTTCACGGGCAATGCAAGAGATTCAGCCGGAATTGGACAAGCTCAAGAAGAAATACGGCAATGACAAGGAAAAGTTCGCTCAGGCACAGATGGACTTGTATCGCAAGCACAACGTCAATCCTGTTAGCGGCTGCCTACCATTACTTCTTACTCTACCAATTATGTTCGGATTATACCGGGCAATCATCGCTTCGTTGGCATCAACCCCACTGCAGCTGATGGAATTGTCACAAAGGCTGTATGCGTTTCTCCCGAATCTGACCCAGTTGATCCCACTCAATAACAAGTGGCTTGGCATCAATCTGGCAATGCCACCCGGAGGGACACAGCCTTGGTATGCATATGCATTGATTCTCCTCGTAGTGGCAACTGGATTCTGGCAGCAGAAGGTAACCACTCC
>JBDLKB010000036.1:0-8345 GCA_039714055.1 Chloroflexota bacterium | reverse complement strand
CGCTGCAAGAACAATGGCACGTATGCAAGGATAGTGCTAAAGGTTGATGGTCCTGGTCTGACCCGGTGTAGCACCTCGTTTATATTTGGCAGCGGTACAGAGGCGCCGATGGGCACACCGTCAATCTCTGCAAAGAAAGTAACTCGTGGATCAACGATCATCCTCAAACTTTCAGCAATGGCGTGCATCTCTGGATCAGTTAAGGGGACAAATCCCCAGTTCTTGCTCCAAGCTGAATTGTAGATCTCCTGAAAGAGCGCCACTTCATTGTCCCAATCTGAGAGGTTGATCTCGCGGATTTTGATATCGTATCGTTTTTTGATTTTTCCCACTACGCGGGTGAGTTTTTCAGGTAGATGCTCTGCATTTGATCCATACAACTCGTAAAGTGGAAAGTACCATGCCCAAAGGTCCATAGCTTGTGCAAAACCTGCATCTTCTACAAATTGCGGATAAGTTGGTGGGTTGTATGACATCTCTACCGCAGGCGGTCCGTCAAAGCCATCTACCAACATGCCGTAAACATAGTTACTGGAAAAGCTAGCTGGACCCAGCACCTTGTCTTTTTTCTTTTCCCTTGCCCAGTCACATACCCGGTTCAATAGTGTTGTGGCAACCTCACTATCCAACGCCTCAAAGAATCCAAAATGCGCCACGCTTTCTTCATGAAATTCGTTATGACGATGGTTGAGAATGGCAGCAATGGTGCCCACAGGTTCATTTCCCCTCCACGCCATGAATAGATCAACCTCTGCAAATTTGAAGAAAGGGTGTTTGTCTCGGTCAAACATCTCCTTGCGATCCATATAAAGAGGGGGCACCCAATTGGGGTCGTCACCATAGACTCTCCAGGGGAATTTGAGGAATTCTTTTAACTCTGAAGCAGTCTCAACCAAACGGACGGACAATACATTCTTGTTCATTTTGAACCCCTTTGATACGTAGAGTGATTATATTTAGCCAGTATCACTCAAGCAACAAGGCATTCGCCTATTTGTGGGATGAATACCGACAAAAGGACATCAATCTGGGCGAACACGTGACCTGGTGTGGGAAAGGGTAAAAAGCAAGAGTCCGGCGATCGCCAGCGCGGCAGATACTAAAATCACACTTGATCGATCATTGTCAATCAACTCTTGAGGTATAGGATGTGGATCGACCGCTGGAGGTTGCGCCTCAGTTCTTATTGTGAATTCCCAAACCGGACCTTTAACTGAGTCACCCTGTCTGTCTCTGGCAACGACATACCAATAGTACTGGTTCCACAGGTCAAGCCCGGTCAGGTCAAATGATAAAGTAGTGAGATTCTCTGCTACCAAAGGGGGTGGTTGAGAGGTTCCCAAGTACAGGTCGTAGACCAACGGGTCACATACAGGGTTTTCAGGTCCCCACTCTAGAGTAACAGTGAAGGGATATCCCGTATTGATGGTAGCGGGATAAATGTGAGCGCCATTTATGGGTGATGGATTCTGAGGAGCTGCAGGCAGATGCGCCCTCATATTGTCGTTGAATTCGAGTGAAATTAACTCACTGACATCAGCCACAAATATCTGATCGCCCTTAGCAGCAACGTCGAGGGCATAGCCACTTTGCCAGTATCCAACCTCTATGGGCTGACTGGGGTCCATTAAGGAGATAACCCGCACCCCGCATTCTCCGTCAGCAACAACGACCCCTTCTTCACTCTCAATGGTGTCCAACGAATGCGCTTGTCCTGGGGTATCGGTGAATCCCATTACTGTAGGGCTTGATGGCTCCGATATGTCAAAGATTGCTGCTCCTTGCTCAAAATCTGTGATTATTGCTCTATCATTCTTTATCTCAAGATCAGACGGCTGCCATTCGTTAGGCCATGCCATTGGGAGCACTGTGGGGCCTCTTACTGAATCGCTGATGTCAAACCGTGAAAGACCTTGAGTGGATAGCGTCATGAGATAATGACCAGAGGTGCTTGTTTGGAGTAGAGAGGAGTTTTCGGTTTGGGGTATCGCTGATAGGAGAGCCGGGCTTGATGGAGAAGAGATATCAATGACCAATCCGGAGCCATCCTCAAGAATCAAAAAGGCACGGCTGTCAGCTCTCGCGATGCTTGTCACTGCAGAGTAGGTTGGATACCAGCCCAATTCGCCAACCCCGGTATTTGAAATAGCAAAGAGACCTAGCCCATCCAAGGTTCCAACAAGGATCAAATCGTTCGAGACATCCAGTGATAGAGCTGACGCCGGCAACGAATACGTGTGCACAAGAGTAGGAGTAACAGCTTGAGTAAGTGAGTAGTGTATAAGGTGTTCGCCCACTGCAATTAAACCAGTCTTGTCCTCTGTGAGTGCCATCTGACTGATGCGCGAGCAGGAAATACTGCCTTCGGACACAGGGTTTGGAGGATCGGAGATATCCCAAGTGCGGATCATGTCCGAGTCAGCAGTTGCTATACTGACAAAGAACCTATCATTCTCCGGTATATATGCCATGGCGGATACTGGCGCACCATTCCCCATCATCCCCACTGGAGAAGGCGTTTTCGGATCAACCAGATCGATGATTGTCACATGTCCTCCACTGCTACCGACAAACGCTTTGTCTCCGCTTTGATGGAGGATGTCCCCATTTACACGAATTGAAGAAGTGGATACTGTCCCGTTTGGATCATATGAAAGCACCTGGAGACCATCACCATCAATTGCCAAAACCACAGGGGAATCACAGGTGTCTTGGCAATCAAATGAGAACTGGTTGGCAGATGTAACCACATTGTCAAGTTCGTGGATACCCAATGTTGGATTCCCCAGAGTGACAAGTTGTACCAAACCTGATTCGCCAAGAATATACGCCAGCGCATCGATGTGATCACTATCTCGAGGCAAAGCCACAATCGACTTGGGCGTAATTGAAAGTGGTACGGTTTGCATGATTTGAAGGTCATGCGGTGGATCGACACGAACTATGCGCAATCCCTTTTGCTGGTCCAAAATATACAGATGGTCGTGGTGAATCATTACGTCTTGGACAGACGTACCTGTGTGCAAGCGAGACATTAATTCCGGGCGAACATGGTGGTCTTCTTCAGATAAGCGGTACACCTCCAAACCTGATACGCCAGCAGCCAAGTAGAGAAACGAATCTTCCACCACCATCCCCGTGGCACGGGAGTCATTGTGAATCCAACTTACCGGTTGAGGTAGGTTTGGATCACTTACATCGGCTATGGACCATCCTGTCTCGCCTGTACCGAAGATGTACTCTGGATATTGGTCAAGTGAATACACCTGCGACAGTGTGTGAAGAGGATCGTAATTAGGAGTCTGGAGATCACACGGTGTTGGACACGAAGGTGCACCATACCAGCGAAGGCCACGATGACCGGTAGCAACCACGACCTGATTGTTTACCACTGCGACTGCACCAGCTGCGGGAGTCTGATCGTACTGATATATCTCCCGTGGGTAGACAGGGTCGCTGATATCCAACAATGTAAGCTCAGGGCCTTCAGAGGCAGCCGAAAAAAGCAAGATACTATTCTGAAGAGATATGCCACCTGCGCCTAAAGCCGCTCGGTACAAGCCATACCTCTCCGGACCACTAGATGAGCGCACATTTACAGTCATTAATTCGCGCCCACCAACTGTCACCAGCAACCGATCCTGTACTGCTACCCCGAATCCAGGTCCAGGAACTCGCGCAAGAATGGATGGTCGGGTTCTTAAACCCACGTCGCATATGGCGATTCCTTTGCTCTGTTCTTTATCATCGATAATAGCGAGGTACGCACGTTTTTGTTGAATGGAAATGTCGACCGCCCGCTCGCCATCTGGCAACGCCAGGGTACCAACCAGCGTCGGGGCCGAAGGTCGGATGGCATCAACAATAGCCATTCCACCATCGTCAACCGCAATGTGTACAAAGCTGCCATAGACATCAACCGCCTGAGCCTCACTAGGAGCGAAGATAGTGCTCAGTAAGCGAGGTTCGTGAGGACGAGCAATACTGATAATTGCTAAACCTGCGGGTCCGTCAGCAACATATGCTTTCCAGTCGGACACAACAACATCACGAGCGTCTCCGTCCGTGTCGAGATGTCCTACAAGACGCGGCTGAGTTTCATTAGCGATGTTGTATATGTACAGCCCGTTCTGTCCTGCGGCGACTAGAAGATATTGGTCCCATTTCGTGATACCTTGAGCTTTTCCTCTCAATTCAATATGGCTGATCTCTCTTGGTGCAGAGCGACGGCTGATATCCATGATCCGTACACCTCGAACACCATCTGCAAGATATGCGCGATAGTTGTCCACTGTGATATCGAATGATGTGTGATTGAATTCACCGTAAATCAGATGGGGATGCGAGGGGTCGGCAATATCGTATATCTTCAAGCCACCATGAATGTCTGCAGCATACGCTGTCGAGTAACTGGTTGTCACACGACGAATTCGTCGCGGCGGAGCATAATAACCAATATCCTCCATCAATGCCGACTCGCCAATCTCAACCATGACCATGCGATCGCCACTACTTACGGCAAGCAAGTTTCCCCTTAGGGCAACTTCCTGCGCACCATCTTCGAGTTCAAGGTGGGCTATCACACGGAGAAAGTCAGGCGATCTGACATCTATTGCCAGTAATCCCGCACTATCTGAGGCAACATATGCAATGTTGCTCTCTTCATCCAGCTCAAGAGCAACGGCGCTTCCTGGGAGATCTAATGCCCCCGAGAGTTTGGGATGGTCAGGGTCGCTAATCATTACCACTCTCAAACCCGCCTCACGCGCAACTACAAGGGCGAACCCATTCATCAGTTGTATCTGTTCTCCCCCACCGGGGAATATACTTCGAATCTGCGGCAAGGCTGGGTCAGATACATCAACAATCACCATTCCTGTTGTGGTGATCAGATAGGCAAAATCATTATCCACTGCGATGCCGTTGATCCTACCCTGGTTGGGGCTAATACGGCTGAGTACAGTTACATCATCTTTTTGTACCTGTAATATAGTGAGCGCCTCGCCTTCAGGAACGAATCCGAGATCGCCGCTAAAGGCAAAGTCATAGATCAAACCACCGGTCTGACCTTGATAGCTAACCTTTTGACCTGAGGGGTGACGCGTTTCAGGGGCAGTTATTGATTGAGATGGCTCTGGGTCATTTGACTCTGCTCTCGCTTCAGGTAACTGATTAAGGACATGATTACAAATAACCAGGCTTAACAGTGTTAAGTAGACAAACAGTCGCTGTGTACTTGAGTGATCAGACATTATTAAACCGGGACGGCACGCTCGCACGAGCAGGCATTATATCTTGTTTCTTGACGCAATAAAATCTGGATACGAGCTTTATAGAGGGAAATCGTGCCAACACACAGTTGTGCCAATCGCAAGGAACGGAGCGCATAGGTACACATTGATATCAAGGAATCCATGTTTCACATTCTGCTACGCGCAAGAATCACGATGCGTCGAGTGTTGCACGTAGCAGAGTAGTGACAACTGTCACTTGCATTCCTCACTCAACGTCAGTATACTATATATTGTCAGATGTCAGACAAATGAACCAATTATAGTAATCCACATGACCATTTCCTCCATCTCCCCAGTTAGAGACAAACGAACACTCTACGACCGCGTGGAAGAGGAGATGGTTGATCTACTGGCGAGAAGCAATCCAGGTGACCGGCTTCCACCTGAACCAGAACTAGCGAGACAACTTGGTGTTTCTCGTGCAACTCTTCGAGAGGCTCTTCGTGCCTTGAGAGACCGTGGTCTTATTTCACAACGACAAGGGGTGGGTACCTTTGTTAGCTCTCACCCGGTCTCCATTGAAGCCGGACTTGAAGTGCTAGAAAGTGTTGATCGGCTCGCTGGGCGGACTGGAATTCATGTTGAGACAGCAGACATAGAGTTTGGCGCTGTTGCCGCATTTGATCTAGAACAAGTACGAGCCGCTCTTTCCCTAGAACCAAGTGATGGAATACTCACAGTCCGACGGGTCAAGTTAGATGGTGACCGTCCGGTGGCATACATTGAAGACTATGTACCCGAGCACATCACCACCTCAGAATACCTGGTCGAACACTTTGAGGGTTCCGTATTGGATGTCCTTTGCCTTCAGAATCAGCCGCAGCCTGATCACGCAAGAGCGGAGATAACCGCCGTATCCATTGACCAACACCTTGAGAACTATCTGGAGTTGCCCATAGGGTCTCCAGTTCTATTGCTTTGTGAGACATTGTATTCTACGGAGGGCGTCGCTATTAATTATTCACGGAACTATTTCATCCCAGGGTTTCTGCGTTTTCATGTGAATCGCAGGATAAGAAGTTAGTCGTTTACAAATATACAGACCGTTGTCATCATTTAGCAGATTGGAGGATATCAGATGAGGACAGATACATTCAAAGGGAAGGATCTCATGACTCTTCTCGATTGGTCGCAAGAAGAGGTCGGTCAGATTCTCGATCTTGCGCTGCAGCTAAAGCAGGATCGAGCCATTGGTCGCTATCACGATGAGTTGTTGCGAGCAAAAACACTGTTTATGCTTTTCTACAACCAAAGCTTGCGCACCAGAAACAGCTTCGAGGCAGGAATGCACCAACTTGGTGGCCATGCCCATTTCCTCGACCCGAGCAAGATTTACACCCCAGCGCTCGAAGGTAAAGAGGTTGCTTACAGCACTGAGCGAGTCAGCGATGTTGCTCGCGTGCTTTCTCGTATGGGTGAAGGAATCGCCATTCGGTGTTATGGTGATCCGGTAGACTGGGAGTATGGGGCTGCCAATGCACTATTGCGCGAATTTGCTCGTTGGTCTGATGCGCCGATTCTCAACATGGAAGATGATATGTACCATCCATTCCAGGCATTGGCAGATCTGATGACTGTGAAGGAAAAGTTTGGTGGTTTCAAGGGCGTCAAGTTCGTCATGAGTTGGGCGTACTCCCCCAGCGCTCACAAGCCACGTGCGGTGCCGCAGAGCGCCATAATCGGCGCCTCACTCATGGGGTGTGACACTGTTCTGGCTCGACCGCCGGAAATGGAATTGGATCCGAACATCGTAGCTGCCTGTCAAGCGAATGCCGAGATGAACGGCGCTTCATTTGAGATCACAGACGATTTCATGGGTGCAGCAGAGGATGCGCACGTACTGTACCCCAAAGCATGGGCGGCAACATCAATCTTCAAGCCACCCGTCGGCAGCGACAGTATCGACGAAGCACAGCGTATTTTTGACAAGTACAAGGATTGGAAGGCAACCCGCGAGTACATGGAGCAAGGTGACAGAAATGCCATCTACATGCACTGTCTGCCAGCCGATCGAGCTTGGGAAGCCTCAAACGAGGTTATTGACAACACCGATCCCAAATCCGGTTGGAGATCTGTGGTGTACGACGAAGCCGAAAACCGCATGCATGCTCAGAAAGCGGTAATGGCTCTCACCATGTAATCCACTCTCTGAGTGTAGTTGGAGGATATGCAATGGACCTATACGGACGAGATTTCATAGTTTCACAGGATTGGACACGCGAAGAACTGCTAGAGCTATTGAATCTAGCCGCCCAGATGAAGCGTGATCGCTATTCTGACCGGTGGACAAAGATTCTAGCGCATCAGACCTTTATGATGTTCTTTTACAACCCCTCAGTAAGAACCCGCATGTCGTTCGAGGCAGCCGCCACCGAATTGGGAGGTCATGCTCAATTCATGACCCCATCTGCGGGTCGCTTCAAGACTCAGAAGAAGGCAGGCGAGACCATTGAGGATGCGGCACAAGTCATGGCGCGCTATGTGTGCGGCATGGGCATCCGCATCCTTGAGGACAAGGTGCCCTACTATGGTGCTGGCAACGAAATGTTGCGCGAGTATGCCCTCTGGTCTGACAAACCAATCATCAATATGGCAGATGACCGCTTCCATCCCTGCCAAGGAATGGCAGATGTCATGGGTTGGGCTGAGTGGTATGGAGAGGGACCGGGCAGACCTGATTACAGGAATCTGGAAGGCAAGAACTTTTTGCTTACCTGGGGCTCGGGTGCTCTGGCACGATCGTGGTGCAGTGTACAGGAGGCGCTTCTAGTGGCATCACGCTTTGGCATGAATGTCACCGTAGCGCGTCCCGATGGATACGATCTGGATCCTGAAGTTTACGAATGGACCAAAGACAATTGCCAGGGAAACGGCGCATCCTTTAATGTTGTGGATGATCCGGAAAGTGGTTACAAAGGCGCACATGTAGTGTACAGCCGAAACTGGGTTACCACTGATGCTTACAAGGATGGTGAGCTGCAAAAAGCAGCCGAAATCGAAAAGGCAATGGCATATCAGGGTTGGACCGCTAACGCAGAGCGAATGGCACGC
>JBDLKB010000035.1:0-8373 GCA_039714055.1 Chloroflexota bacterium | reverse complement strand
ACGAGAGCGAGGGTGAGAATAAGCAAGAACGTGAACCACCAATAGTATTTTCGTGAAACCATTTCTTATCCTCCTAGATAGAATTACAGTACAGTAGTTACTGCTTCGGATTTATTCCAATACCACCTCCTTTGAATCGAGTGTAGATTCTATGCCTCTCCTAGATATAGTTTTCGAACCATCTCATCATTTCGGAGAGATTCAGCGTCGTTGTCTAGTACTATCTCGCCAGTCTGCATCACATATCCGCGACTCGCAACCGATAGCGCCATATGAGCGTTCTGCTCAACCAGCAGGATCGTAGTTCCCTGCTCGTTTATCTCACGAATTGTATCGAATATAGCATCAACAAGTATAGGCGCAAGTCCCATTGATGGTTCATCCATCAATAGCACTCTTGGCTTCGCCATCAGCGCCCGACCGATAGAGAGCATCTGTTGTTCTCCACCACTCAGCGTCCCGCCCTTCTGACGTTGTCGTTCCCTCAGCCGAGGAAAAATATCGAACACCCACTCTACGTCTTTGGCGATCTCGGCCTTATCGCTCCGGGCGTACGCACCGACCTGTAAGTTCTCACGTACCGACATCCGGGCAAAGATCCGCCGCCCTTCCGGTGCTTGGGCAACACCCAACTCGGTGATATGGTTAGGCTTCATGCCTTCGATCTGATTCCCTTCCAGCCACACCTCGCCCGATTGAGGTGGCGCTAACCCACAGATGGTGTTCAGCGTCGTACTCTTTCCAGCGCCGTTCGCTCCGATGAGCGTAACGATCTCACCCTCATCGACGTGAAGAGACACCCCCTTGAGAGCATGGATCAGTCCGTAATATGTATGGACGTCCCTCAACTCAAGAAGCGCCATCTATTCACCAATCTCCTTCCCGATCATCACATGCTCACGACCAAGATAGGCTTCGATGACCTTTGGATCCCGCTGAACCTCAACCGGTGTACCTTCGGCGATCTTGACTCCAAAGTCCATCACCGTCACACGATCCGAAATCGTCATCACCACCTTCATGTCGTGCTCGATGACGAAAACAGTTATTCCCATCTCGTCTCTCAACCTCCGGATCAACTCGATCAACTCGGCCGTCTCACCTGGATTCATTCCCGCAGTCGGTTCGTCAAGCAATAGTAGTGAGGTACCGGTTGCGAGCGCGCGGGCGATCTCCAACCTCCTCTGGTATCCATATGGCAAGTTCCTGGCTAACGTGTCCCCCATTCCGCGCAACCCCATTAGCCCAAGTAATCTGTGTGCCTCATTGCGTGCATCCTGCTCCTCACGGGCACATCCGCGTAGATTCAATACCGCACCCAGTACCCCGCTCGAAAGTCTTGAATGATATCCGATGAGGATATTCTCCATCGCAGTCATGTTTTGGAACAAGCGAATGTTCTGGTAAGTACGGGCAATGCCAAGCTTCGTTATTTGGTCCGGTCGCAGGCCATTTAGCGGCTTGCCTTCAAAGTGGACCGATCCCTCCTCCGCCCGGTAGAAACCTGTGATGCAGTTGAAAAACGTCGTCTTTCCCGCACCGTTGGGACCAATGAGGCTCACGATGCTTCCCGGCGGCACGTCAAAATCAAATTCACTTACAGCCACGAGCCCGCCAAACCGCTTTGTCACACCCCTAGTCGTCAGGATGGTCACGATGTTGCATCCTTCGTCGCAGCACTAATCACTGTGATGTCCTAGCTCTTCGTGGAGTTCCATCTTTCTTCGCGCCGAAGGCCATATTCCTTCGGGACGTACGATCATCATGAGCACGAGCAACGCGCCAAAGACGAGCATCCGATAGTCATCGAGCTCTCTCAGAATCTCCGGCAGGCCTTTCAATACCAAGGCACCAGCGATCACGCCGGGGGTACTACCCATACCCCCAATGATAACCAGACACAGCACGTTTATCGACACCATCAAGGTAAAGTCCTCAGGACCAGTGAACTTGTTGCGCGAGGCAAAGATCACGCCGCTCAGTCCAGCAAAGGCTGCACCGATGGCAAAAGCCAAGAGCTTGTACCTGAGCGTATGGATTCCCATCGCCTCCGCTACATCCTCATCCTCGCGCATGGCTGCCCACGCGCGACCTACCCGGGAGTGCTTCAGCCTGTTGGTTATGAACACCACCAGCACAATCCCAAGGAAGATCAGATACATGAAATGCATGCCACTACTTAAATTCAAGCCAAAGAGTCGAGGTCCAGCCACAGCTCGGATACCTCGTGGCCCCCCGGCAAAATCAGCCAACACTTCGCTTCTTGAGAGAATTCGGATTATCTCGCCAAAAGCCAAGGTAACGATTGCCAGATAATCACCGCGCATACGCAGCACAGGGATACCTAGCAGTACGCCAGATATCGCAGCGATGACCACCCCAATGATCACTACAGGCCAGAAGCTCATCTCGATCGCGTGCGGCATGGGAGCAGTCAGCAGCGCCACTGTATAAGCACCAATTGCAAAGAACGCCACATAGCCAAGATCGAGCAGCCCGGCGTAACCCACAACGATGTTCAACCCGAGGCCCAGGATCACATAGATGCCAACCGTGCCCAGCGTATAGTTCCAGTAGCGCCCCAGTCCCAAAGGAGCAAGGAGTAGAAGGACAATCGATATCCCGATCAAGGCGGGTTGGAATCGTTCATGGGATGAAATTCGTTGGGTTGTCGGCCAAGCCATCATCCGGTCGCGAGCGCTCGAAAAGAATCCTCGTACCGAAGCGCCCCACTCATATTTCTCCGCTGCAAATGAAATCAGCGCGCCAGCGATGCTAGCTCCTGCAATAATGGCAAACATGATGACCCCGCACACAAATGGCGTGCTTCCAACCGACAGTGCATCCACTGCTGAGGGCGTTAGCTGCACCAACCACTTGCGCACTTCGACACCATGGTCCACCAACCCCCGAAGTCCCATTACTGATGTACCCATGATAAAACCATGGGCGACTCCAGCAAAAAGGCCGCTTGAAGAAATTGAGGACCAACGCTTATCGATGACGCTGCGGGCAGCCGCTGTCCCACCCCAAAATGCGATGCCCAGAATCAGGAACCAGGCACCTGCCACACCCGAGGATAAATCGAACCATCCTTGGATCAACCCTCCCAGTAACGTGGTAAGTCCAAGCAGGACAACAAAAAGATTGATGAACCCTGACAGAAAACCCGCCCTGATTGAGGATCGTAGATTCATCGTCATTCCTGCTGTCTCAACTCACTATGCTCGTTTCTCAGCGAGAACCTCGCCGAGAAGACCTGTAGGACGAAATACCAATACCAAGACCAAAATCGAGAATGCCAAAACATCCTTGAGCTGGAACGGTATTCCAAGGGCGGCCGGACCTAATGCTTCCATTATTCCCAGCGCGAGTCCACCTAACATAGCCCCAGGTATGTTGCCGATGCCGCCCAACACTGCCGCCACGAATGCCTTTAGTCCGGGAACGAATCCCACAAAGTGGTAGACAATGCCCATGTGCAGTCCCCACATCACACCTGCTGCTCCGGCTAGCGCTCCGCTGATGGCGAAGGTATTGCCGATGGTCCGGTCAACATCCACCCCCATCAACGCCGCAGCTTCCTTGTCCTCTGCCACAGCACGCATCGCGGTGCCCATTTTGGTTCGCTGTACCAGAACATACAAGCCGATCATCAACAGGACTGAAAGCACAAAGGTGAAAACCCCGGTATATGTGATCAATACCTCACCATCACCCAGCATCAAGCTCCATCCGATGTTTCGTTTCATCACCTCGGGGTTGGCATAAGTATGACGTGCTGGTCCAAACACCAATTGGGCTACATTCTGCAAGAAAAGAGAGGCGCCGATTGCACTGATGAGCGGAACCAGGCGAGGCGCCCGGCGAAGCGGTCGGTATGCAATGCGTTCCAATAGAATGGCAAGCACAGTCGAGACAACCATGCCCACGGCAAACGCCGCCACTATCGACACCACCGAGCTGACTAGATTGCGGTTGAGAAATCCTGAGCCATTCAGCGTCTCCAGTGTAAAGTAGCCGGCAAACGCCCCTAACATCATGACATCACCGTGGGCAAAGTTGATCATGAACAGAATGCCATAGACAAGTGTGTATCCCAGCGCGATCACTGCATAAACAGCACCGAGAATCACACCCGATATGGCGAAGCGCGCCCACGAATCGAGGCCGTACACCTGTTCGACCACAAGAACGTTATATAGGCGCCATCCCACATATAGAAGGACAACGATTCCTATAAAAAGACGAATCAAGAACCCGGAAGTGATGCGGAATTTGGGTCGCGCAAGGGCTGCACCGGTCACAGATCAATCATCCTTTGAGATTTCTATATAGCATTCGCCGCATGAACTCAATTAGCTGAATCCTTGTTAGTGTAATCTGGCAAGAGGCAGACCACTGGGGTCTGCCTCTCTGTCATACTGTTTATGTCATTTCAGGCTACTGACCGGGCCCTACTCCCCATTCGCCCCCTTGAACTTCCATGAAACGAATGGCAGCAGCAGCACACTCACCTGTATCGCTGCAATTAATCTCACCCGTGAGCCCCACCCACCCACTGGTGGCTCGAACCTGATCGGCAAGTGCCTTGCGCGGTATCACTAACGATTTACCGTGCTCAATTGCCACATCCTCTATGGCATTTATAAGAATCGCCATAGCGTCATGTCCATGGGGGCTGAACGGACTCAGCTTGCCCTGAGGATCGCCATATGCTGCCTGATAGTCAAATCTGAACGTGTTAAAAGCTGCTGACTCCGGAATCGGAACGTAGGTCGAAAAAGTACCTTCTGCAGCTTCACCGGCCAAATCGAGGTAGTTCTCCCCATATGTGCCGTCACACCCAAAGAACAGAGCGTCTCCCAAACCTGCAGCTTCCATCTGTGTGACAAGCACTGCTGCGTCTGTATCATATCCACCGTAGTAGATCAACTCGGGTTCGAGTGCGCCGATTGCAGCCAGCGGAGCGCTATAGTCTGTCTCGCCTGGGGTGACAGCCTCGCCTCCGACTACTGTGCCTCCCAGATCTTTAAAGAATTCACCCGTCATCTCCGCCAGTGGCTGGCCGTAAGCACCGCCGTCATGCATGATAGCAATACTGCGGACACCAAGGATATTGTAGAGATATTCAGCCGCGAACTTGCCCTGCATCTCATCGTGGAAAGCAACGCGGTTAAAGACCATGTACCCCTGTCGTGTTAGATCGGGAGTGGTCGCCGATGGTGACATCATCACCACACCCGCCTCTTCGTAGATTGGGATGGCGACTTCGGTCGAGCCGGAGAAAGTGTGCCCATCCACAGCTACGATCTGGGGATCCGCAGCCAGCATGTTCGCTACCGAAGCGCCCTGCTCCGGCGTGCCCTGCGTGTCCTCAATAACTAGCTCAATTTCAAAGCCTAAAACCTCCGGGTGCCCCACGAGTGCCAATTCGGCACCACGGGAGATGTCGATGCCATACGCTGAGTAGTCTCCCGTCATAGGACCGACATATCCGACCTTGATCTTGTCCCCCTCCTCGAACGTAGCACACCCCCATTCGTCCTCACACTCATATTCTGCCCCTCCACAGGCAACGAGCAGTGTTGCAGCTAGCATAATAACAATCATCAATAACGACAAACGCTTACTCATTTTATCTCCTCCGTAAAGTAATACGATGCTGCGTCTTACACTCGATCGATAGTCGAGTTACTGATGAAACAACTCATTTGGAATCGGTTATCGGCAATCCTCCTTTCCCGAGTCGACTCGGGTCGCTGGCATTTGCGGCAAATGTTTCCTACTAATCGCAAGATTTTAGCCCAATGCTAAATATGGTGCAAATCGCTATCTGACAATGATAATTCGGTGCAATGACTTGACTCTAGATCACATTGTACTCAATAACTGTTCAATCTCCTTGATGAGATCGGTCTGGAGACAGACAAGCGATGTCCAGAGATTCAGCCTTGCCTTTGACAATCATCTCAGACTTCAAATTTCCACACGAGGGTCCATGCATGAACCCTTGCCTGCAAAAACCATTGATAATAATGAAAGAATACATATCGCTAGTTGCGTCTCGACCTTCAGATGCTATACTGAATCCAGTACTGAACCACATTTGCCATTCCCAGGTAAAAGAACTGTGACCACGCCAAGAGTCAAGGAGATATAGATGAATTCTATCCAGCAGACTGCCTACAAGATCATCGAGAATGTTGGAAATGTAATCATTGGCAAAGATCAAGAGATAGAATTGACCGTGATTGGTTTGTTGGCTCAAGGTCACCTGTTAATTGAGGATGTACCAGGTGTTGGCAAGACCGTTCTGGCAAAAACCCTTTCCCGATCAATTGGCTGTACATTCCGCCGCATCCAGTTTACCCCCGATATGCTGCCCAGCGACGTCACTGGAGTTTCGGTCTTTAATCAAAAGACTCGTGAGTTCGAGTTCCGTCCTGGCCCCATCCATGCTCAAATTGTAGTAACAGACGAGATAAACCGTGCCACTCCCAAGACTCAAAGCGCCTTGCTAGAAGCGATGGAAGAGCGACAAGTTACAGTGGATGGAGTAACCTATCCCATGGATCGTCCTTTCCTGGTCTTGGCAACTCAAAATCCTATCGAATACGAAGGTACCTTCCCTCTCCCGGAAGCTCAGCTTGATAGGTTCCTGCTTCGCATAACCTTGGGTTATCCAGGAAAAGAGGATGAGATCAAGATACTCGAATCCCAGCAGTACAGTCATCCAGTGGACAGCGTTGAGCAGGTGGTGTCAGTTGAAGAACTGATAGAAGCGCAGAATGGTATTAAAGATATCTATGTTGATCCCCAAATAAAGAGTTACGCTACGGAGCTTGTAAGGCAAACAAGAAAACACCCCGATGTATACCTCGGCGCCAGTCCCAGAGGATCGCTCGCCTTGTTCCGCGCTGGACAGGCTCTTGCTGCCATTCGTGGTCGAGATTATGTTATTCCTGATGACTTGAAAGCTCTGGCAACAGCAGCACTCGCACACCGCATCATCATAGGACCCGCAGCAAGGATCAAAGACATTAGTTCAATAGCTATAGTGGACGAGATCATTAAGGGTGTTCCAGTTCCAGGTGCGCAGGTGAGCCGGACATAGATGAAACGTGCTGGTCCAGTTCTGCTTCTAGCAACAATCCTATTTGTCAGTGCATTCTTTTCCAGGCAGGAGAGTGCGCAGTCTCTCCTTTTCAGTCTCAGCTATCTTCTATTTTCACTCCTTTTCATCTCGTTGATCTGGACTTGGATCAACATTCGATCTCTTAGACTGGAACGGATATCGCGTTCGAGACGAACCCAAGTTGGACGCGCTATCGAAGAACGCTTCTCACTTTCGAATCTCGGTGTCTTGCCAGCTCTTTGGGTCGAGATAATAGACCAGTCCGATCTGCCTGAACATCGTGCTAGCCATGTGGTCACTTGGCTACGATACAAAAGGCGTTACGACTGGAGGGTAAACACTGTATGCTTGCGCCGGGGAAGATACATTCTCGGACCAATTTCTCTAACTACAGGAGATCCTTTTGGCTTCTTTCAAATGAAGAAAGATATCCAAGATACTAGACAGTTGATCGTTTATCCTCGAACATATTCTATTTCCAGATTCCCCCTGCCAATGGGTATGCTGCAAGGGGGAGACGCTTTGCGTCGTAGGACACATCAGATCACTGCCAATGCATCCGGTGTTCGCGAATACGCGCCAGGAGATAGTTTCAGCCGCATTCACTGGCGCTCTACTGCGCGCAGGGATCAATTGATCGTAAAGGAGTTCGAGCTTGATCCACTGGCTGACATTTGGATCATGCCTGACCTGTTTCAAGGGGTACAGGCAACGTATATTGCGCCCGAGGAAATAATCCAGGCTCAACCAACCGTTCTCTGGACACCTCTAAGCAAATATCAGCTTGATCCCTCAACTGAGGAGTACACCATTGCTATAAGCGCCAGCCTGGCACAGCACTTTTTGCGACTAGATCGCGCCGTGGGCATGTTGCTCTACGCTGATGAACGCCAAGTGATTCAAACCGATCGGGGAGAACGGCAGTTATCCAAGATTCTCGAGACACTGGCAGTCATCCGAGCATCGGGTGCTCTTCCAGTACACAATATGATTCAGGCAGAGATTGATCAGATACCACGAGGAAGTACCATCATTGTCGTTACCCCTTCAACTCACCACGAGCTCGCCGTAGCAACAAGGATGTTAATGCGCCGCGGTGTGCGTGCCGCAGTAATACTTGTCGATCCCGAATCTTTTGGAGCGGACCGTTCATCGAGATTGTTGCTCGGGCTATTGCAGGGAAGCTTGACCCCGACAATTCTAGTTAACGACAGCGATGACCTAGAATCATCTTT
>JBDLKB010000034.1:0-8402 GCA_039714055.1 Chloroflexota bacterium | reverse complement strand
CCGGTGCAATGGCACCCCTGTCGTACAGCCGAAACCACTCGGCGGCATTGAGGGTAGCCATCTGGATGGCTGTTACGGGAGGTAAACCTGCTTCAATAGCAGCTACAACCATCGCACCCACATCTCCTTCATCGATGAGTTTGGCCGGATGACTGTCATCGGTGCAAAAACAGCAACGCCGTGCGGCAGAAGGGTTGTCCATGACTGCCGGCAGCAACTCAGCAAGGTTTCGTTCTGCCGTGCCTTCACGAATCAACACCCTCATGCCTCGTGCGATCTTTTCCAGTGCCTCCTCCTTGGTGACGCACTCATGGTCAGAACCGACACCAGCAGTAACATAGGCATTGAGAT
Source organism: Chloroflexota bacterium (assembly GCA_039714055.1). Taxonomy (GTDB): domain Bacteria; phylum Chloroflexota; class Anaerolineae; order Promineifilales; family UBA4811; genus JBDLKB01. The sequence goes on along the minus strand of JBDLKB010000034.1, from coordinate 8,051 downwards.
CTTTTCCGGAGACAGTTGGAGCGTGCCCATCTATCGGTCTATCGGCAAAAGCCTCGATCTTGTCGAGTACATCCCTCGCCCCATGTATCACACCCGGGAAATTCATCACTTCCGCCAATCCGATAACATTTGGATCGTTCTTAAGCTGAGACAGATGCTCTGCGTTGAGAACCGCGCCAGACGTACTCATCGAAGTAGCAGGCACACAAGAAGGGGCGTTGACATACAGGGTCATTGGCGCCTTGCGGCCGTCATCTAGCATAAACCGCACACCTTCAAGACCACACACATTGGCCATCTCATGTGGGTCGGTGACTGCAGTAGTGGTTCCGAGGGCTACAACGGCACGAGCGAACTCACTCGGTGTGACCATAGACGATTCGACATGTACATGGGCGTTGATAAAGCCAGGAGACACATATCTCCCGCCGAGATCAACAACTTGAGCAGCATCGTATCCGGGTCCTACACCAACGATGGTATCACCCAGGATGGCGATCTCCGAAGGTTCGATCTGCCCGGTATATACATTGACCAATTTGAGGTTGGTCAACAGGAGATCAGCAGTCTTGTCACCTCTAGCAGCTTGTATCAGTTCGGGATTCATTTTGGTCTCCTTGATATCGGTGACTACTATGCCCCCGAAACCATATCAAAGGCAATACGATTGTGTCGTTCAATGACTGGCATGATGTCAATGGTGGTCAGTTGACCATCTTTTACCACCATGTTGCCATTTACCAGGGCGAGATCAACCTCCTGAGGGGCGCAGAATACCAACGCTGCCACCGGGTCGTGCAGCGCTCCGGCAAAGGCAACCTGATCCAGGTTAAAGGCAATCATATCCGCTGCCTTCCCCGGCGCGAGGGAGCCTATGTCTTCCCGGCCAAGAACCGCTGCGCCTCCCAGGGTGGCAAGCTCAAGCGCTTCACGCGCAGAAAGCCCTGCTGGATTTCCACCCACTCTCTGCAACAACATCGCTTGACGCACTTCTGCCAGCATATGTGAACCGTCATTGCTGGCGCTTCCATCCACCGCAATGCCTACCCTGACTCCGGAATCCTTCATGGCGCGTATGGGAGCAATGCCGGATGCCAAGCGCATGTTTGAACTGGGACAGTGTGCCACTCCTGTTCTTGTCTGCCCAAATAACTCTACTTCTTCAGGTGAAAGATGAACACAGTGCGCGTGCCATACATCAGGTCCGAGCCAGCCTAGGTCATCAGCTAACTTGACCGGTCGTACTCCGAATTTACTCAAACAAAATTGCTCTTCATCCAGTGTTTCCGCCAGATGAGTATGCAGATGCACATTGAACTCTCGAGCCATCGCTGCTGAAGCGCGCATGAGATCAAGAGTGACCGAGAAAGGTGAACATGGCGCTAATACAATTCGCAGCATAGAGTATGGTTCGGGGTTGTGATAGGTCTCAATCAAACGCTGTGAATCTTTGAGGATATCGTCCTCATCTTCTACAGCCTTGTCCGGCGGCAGTCCTCCCTTGCTTTCACCCAAGGACATGCTACCTCGAACTGCATGAAAACGAATGCCTATCTCCTGGACTGCTCTGATCTGGTCATCCAGGGTGACATCATTAGGGTAGATGTAGAGATGGTCGCTGGAAGTTGTACAGCCCGAAAGAAGCAGTTCAGCTGCACCTACCAATGTGCTGATGTACACCGCCTCCCCCGTCAATCCGGTCCAAATGGGATACAGTGTTTTCAGCCATTTGAACAGCGTGGCGTCTTGCGCCGCGGGAACTACACGAGTCAACGTCTGGTAGAGGTGATGATGAGTGTTGACTAAACCGGGCAGTACAATGTGATCCGAAAGATCAACAACCTGATCGGCTTCTTTTGGCAAGTCAGATGTGGCTCCCACCTGCTCGATCACACCATCGCGGATGAATATCGCCCCATCACCGAATTCGCGTCTCTGGTCATCCATTGTGGCGATGTAGGCGCTGTGCAGCAAACTAGTACCCATTATCCCTCCTTGAGAGTTCAGTTGGCGTTCGCGGTATTACAGCTCGTGTACCTCGAGGTCAGTCTAGCACACCAGTTCAAGCCCTGCAATTGTAGCTCATAGTCACCAGCTTGAGCACTCGACACCAGGTAGCCAGAATGCCGCACTGAGGTACAATCAATTGGCCACTATTTGGCGCACGGGCTGATGACACTCATCTATCTTGGGACTGGCTGGCTACTCGGGGTATTTCTGGCAAGCATTCTGACTATTCCATGGTCAGCGTGGTGTGTATTTGCAATCCCACCAGTTATCGCCGCAGTTCTTGAGCGATCATACCGCCCGCGTTGGCGATTGTATCTTGCGTTTTCGTTCGTGTTCCTGGGTGCCGCGCGATTGTCCCTCTTGTCCGCATACGATGATCCCAATCACCTGAGCAAGTGGAACGACAAGGGATGGTATGTTTTTCGAGGATACGTCGCTGATGAACCCGACCATCGGTTGGAACTAGTCAAGTTGACGGTAAATGTCGAGCAGGTTCAGGTGGATACCGGCGAATGGGTCACTGTCCAAGGAAAGGCTCTGCTAAACGCCCAGTATCCAATCATCAGTCAGCATGATTACTCCTATGGTGACGTACTCCAGTTCGAAGGTCGCATGGAGACACCACCTGAATGGGACAACTTCTCATACAAGGATTATCTCGAGCGCAAGGGAATCTCGAGTTACATGAGGCAGCCGCGCATTGTGACACTTGGAATTCGCGAGGGGTCGACAATTCTTCATAGTCTGTTTCAGATAAAACGTAATGCTGAGGAGAGCCTGGAGCAGATCTACCCCGATCCTGAAGGTTCGCTGCTTAATGGCATTCTTCTAGGAAACGACAATAGTATCTCTGAACCGTTATGGAACTCGTTCAACATCACTGGTGCTTCGCACGTCATAGCCATCTCCGGCTATAACATCAGCATCATTATCGCTTTGCTCTACAGTTGGATTAGGCGTATAGCGCCACGTAACGCGGCTGGCACTGTTACCCTGGCAGGCATTGCTGCTTATGCAATTCTGGTTGGGGGTGACGCAACAGTTGTTCGAGCCGCATTAATGGGTGGACTCATCGTTGTTGCCGACATGATCGGTCGCTCAACCTTTGCCCCCACTTCGCTATTTGCGTCAGCGATGGTAATCACCGCTATCAATCCTCTCTTGACATGGGATGTGGGATTCCAACTTAGTTTTGCTGCCACTTTTGGCTTGATGGTGCTATCCGCACCATTACAACGGACTGTTGTCAAGCTTATTCCTCGGTTAAATAATGATGGTCGCCGGGCTTGGCTTTGGCGCATGCTGGTAGACCTAATTGTAGTAACTTGTGCTGCTCAGCTTTTCACCGTCCCACTCGTTGCTTATTATTTCGGACGAGTCTCTCTGGTCTCACTGCTGACCAACCTACTAATTATGCCGGTACAGCCCATTCTAATGATCTCGGGAATGATAGCAATGATTGGTGGTCTGATCTGGAAACCCCTAGGCATGCTAATTGCCTGGGTCAGTTACCCTTTCCCATGGTGGACTATTCAATCAGTTGAGTGGACTGCGAGAATCCCCTGGGCAAGCATCCCTGTGGCACCATCGATATGGACAGTTATCACAGGGCTTGGGCTGCTTGGTGCAGTGTCTCTAGCTCTGCACCGATGGTCCAACTCCATCATACGTTTTATATCCAAGGGGTGGCTTGCGCTGGCTTGCACTGCCCTGGCAACCATTAGCACGATCACTGTCATTCACGCTATGAGCAGAGAACCTGACGGCAAACTGCATGTCGAAGTACTCAATATCTCAGGTAGCCCAGCTCTGTGGGTGCAAACGCCATCAGGAAAGCAAATACTGATTGATGGCGAACGTGACTCACAACAACTGCTTGTCGCAGTAGGAAGACGGATGGCGTTTTGGGATAGGAACATAGACCTCATCATCCTCACCGAATCAAATAAGACTCGGATGCCAAGTGAAATTGGTAACCGATACAAAGTTGGTGCAATTGTGGCTCCATATACACCAAAGACCGGTTATTCAACTCTAGTCGAACTGGCAGATCAGAACGGAATTCAACTGATCAGCCCCGAAGATGGATCTTCGATCAATGTCGATGATGGAGTTGAGATCACCATTCGTGATGTCAATTCAGACAAGAAGCCAGCTGACAGAGACTCTCCATTATTGCTGCAAATTCTATATGGGAGCACCTCCATTCTGTACGCATCGAACCTTGATAAAGATCTACAGGTAGAGATAACAGAGAGTAGTTGGATGAGGCAATACGATGTGCTCATTGCACCGGGTGGCATACGCGATGATCCGATCAGTTCCTCATTTCTCACCCCGGCGAGCTTGGATGCTGCTATATTGATCATCAATGAGTATGATCGAGATCTCAGCCCGATCATTATGCAGAGGTTGGAGGAAAACAAGGTTTCCATTTTCACCGTATCTGACACAGGCAGTGGGATAGACCTGATTTCTGACGGTACCAAACATCAAATCGCAGAAACACATTAATTTTCTTTAAGAAATCCATGTGCACGGCTTTGAACTAGGATATAATAGAGTGTGCGCAGGGGAACCAATTGTAACCAGCGTAAATCTGAGGTGTGTTAGTGGTGGAAAAGGATAGATCATTAAGCAGATGGGTGCCAGCCGAGGTTAGGCAGGACATTCCCAGTGCAGCCCGCATATACGACTACCTATTGGGTGGTTACCACAATTTTGAATGTGATCGGATGGCAGTCGAACAGCTATTGGAGCGGCTCCCACATATGCGCCAAACCGCACAAGTCAACCGCATGTTCCTTCGGCGGGCGGTGAATTTCTTACTCGATCATGGTATCGACCAATTCCTCGATATCGGCTCCGGCATACCTACCGCGGGTAACGTTCACGAGATTGTTCATGCTCGTAATCCAGAGGCAGTGGTGGTTTATGTAGATATCGATCCCACCGCAGTGGCACATAGTGCGGTAATGTTGGTAGACGAACCCAATGCCGCGACGATACGAGCAGACGTACGTGATGTCGACGCCATTTTGAAGAACAAGGCTGTGAATCAGCTCATTGACTTTAATCGACCGGCAGCCCTCATGCTTGTTGCACTGCTTCACTATGTCACCGATGACGACGAGGCCTATCAGACAGTTGATACCTACATTGACACCCTGGCACCCGGCAGCTTTATGGCCATGTCGCATACAGCCACAGAGGCAGTACCGGACTCGAAAGAGAACTTTGGGCGCGGCCTTCGAGCTGTATCCAGTACTCGAAGCCGCTCGCGCGAGGAGATTTCACGATTCTTTAGGGACCTTTCAGTGGTCGAGCCAGGAATTGTACTCACCCCGCTTTGGCGACCAGAAGGGCCAGATGATATCTTGCTAGATGAACCTGAAAAAGGCTTTACTATGGCTGGCATTGGGATGAAGCCAGCCAAATAAGCAAGAACTCGTAGTTTTTTTTGCCCCTATCTCTTGACATAGTTCCTCACAATATCCCACGTACGCACAGGAAAACCAACTGTGTAATTGCTCTACATTCGCGCAACTTTTCTGCAGTCGGCGCATCTAATGTTACTGTGAACCGATGACATCAAGGCAACGATATGGTGACAATAACTGACAAGGCAAAACATGCTCTCGGCGAGTGGGCAAAACAGCAGAAACTAGACGATCCGGTGATCCAGATTGTAATGGCAGGTTTTGGCTGAGGGGGACCGAAACTAGGCCTGGTTCAGGCCACTTCCGAAGAAGTAAAGGCTGATAGAAGCATCCAGCTCGATGGAATGACGCTAGTTTGGGACGAACAGATCGACCAGATATCTCAGATGTACGGAACACCCCACATCGATCTGGTCAACAGCTACTTTGGGCCACAGATATCAGTTCGACTATCCCGCATATCTTGTTAACTCAGTAACCTCGCTTCCACCAACAACCTGATTCATCCGAATTTCGCTTGGCTCTTGTCTCGCACCAATTGCAATTGATTCATCCTATCTCTACCATTTGGCATTACGCTTGTCACAAGGTATAAAGCACTGGAACTGTTTCTCGGAGAGTTATCATGCTTCCTAAAGAGCCTTTTGGTAAAACTGGGCATAAAAGTACTCGAGCGATTTTTGGCGCAGCAGCGCTGGGTAACGTTTCTCAAAAGATAGCGAACCGAACCCTTGAGGTACTGCTTCAGTATGGTGTCAACCACATTGATACTGCAGCGAGTTACGGCAATGCTGAGAAACGCATCGGGCCTTGGATGAAAAAGCACCGGAACAAATTCTTTCTGGCTACAAAGACGGAGAAACGTACCAGTGAAGAGGCTTGGGCTGAACTGAATCGGTCATTTGAATTCATGCGTGTCTCTCAGATCGATCTGTGGCAAATGCATCTGTTAGTAGCTCCCGATGAATGGGAAACGGCGATGGCCAAAGATGGAGCGCTGGAAGCGTTCTTGCGTGCCCGCGATGAAGGAATGGTGCGGTTTCTAGGGGTGACAGGTCATGGTATAACTGCACCTTCAATGCACCTCAAAAGTCTGGAACGCTTTCCATTTGATTCGGTATTGTTCCCCCTTAATTATCCGCTCATGAAAAACCCCATTTACGCGCGCGATGTAGAAATGCTGTTATCTGTATGTCATGATCGGACGATTGCAATTCAGGCTATTAAGTCCATCACCCGCCGACCTTGGCTTGATGATTCCAGGCGCACTTGTAATACATGGTACGAGCCACTCGAAAATCCTAAGGACATTGATAAAGCAGTACACTGGGTATTAGGACACCCTAGCGTGTTTGTGAACACAGCGGCGGATGTGGGCCTGCTACCGAAAGTTCTCGATTCAGTATCGCGATTTAACACTCAAACTGCAGATCACGAAATGGAAGACTTGCACCAACGTCTGCAGATGTCGCCACTGTTTGAGTAACAAGTCAGTCATAAATGATTCAACTCTTATATGCTATAATCTCGCCCTGAGGGTGATCAGAAGCTGATAATAACAAATGGCTCGCACGCAGCGAAAGAAAACCACTAGCAAGCGCTCCTCGTCTCGCAGAACCACGAGGCGATCCAAGAAACGTTCTCCCAAATTCCTGGGAATGAATAGATCGCAATGGGCGATCATATTCGGCATTACCCTCATTGCCTTATCCGTCATAGCCATCCTCGGTGGGCTTTCCATCAGCAAAGGGCAAGTAACCGAGCGGATGTGGGAGATTATCTGGGTCACATTCGGCTTGGCAGGAGTTGCGGTGCCCATTCTGATAGGCGCTCTTGGTCTGTTCTTGGTGCTATGGGGCATGGATCAACCCCCAGGTGTGCCCTGGAGCAAACTGGTCGGCTTGTTCATGCTATTTCTGGGCATAGAGTCTGCGCTGCATAATATCTATCTCATGCGAAACCCGACTTTGTCTGCCACCACCGACACTGCTCTACGGCGCGGTGGAGGGTATGTGGGAGCGGTACTCAATTCATTGCTCGAGTCAGCCGCAGGATCAGTGGGAGCGCTAGTCTTGGCTATTGCTCTTTCCGTCGGTGGGCTTTTCGTTCTGACTGGATGGTCATTGGTCAAGTGGCTGCAGCGACCGGATCAACGCAAAGCTCGAGTGCGCCGCGCGGCAATAAAACCATCAACAAAACCTGCACGCAAACCCGTGCGATCCAAGCCGGAAATACGCTCACAGGCAAAGCCAGCAACCACAAAGAAGCCCCCCAAGAAGGAACCTAAACCGGAAACGACACCCACGCCCATGAAATCATCCGAGCCAGGGTTGTTCTATGGTGATGCGGTCTTGATGGCATCAGCGGGTTACTCCTGGAAACTACCGATAATGGAAGAAATTCTTGACGAGTCAAGTGAAGCCAGAGCAGCAGATGCACGCATTCGTGAGCAAGTCGATATCATTGAGCAGACATTAGCCTCTTTTGGCGCTCCTCCACGCGGGGTCGAAGTAAATCCGGGACCAGTAATCACTCAACACGGCGTGGAACCCCAATACCTTCAGCAGCGGAACGGTCGCCGGGTCAAGGCCAAGGTGGGCC
>JBDLKB010000033.1:0-8519 GCA_039714055.1 Chloroflexota bacterium | reverse complement strand
CACTTGACGGTAATACTTGTGGTTCCTGTAATGATCCGTCAAAGTTGTCGGCGAAATCTACAGTTTCCTTCCGAATGTCATTCAGAATCTGCATTCCCACAGAAGCCATACGAGCTTCGGTGTAGCGCATAGCAGCGGGGGAATCACCGTCGACTGAGCCGAAATTACCTTGACCATCAACCAACGCGTACCGCATCGAGAAATCCTGTGCCATGCGCACCATCGAATCATAAACTGCCTGATCACCGTGGGGATGATACTTGCCAAGCACCTCACCAACGATACGTGCACTTTTCTTGTAACTGCTTTCAGGGCGCAACCCCATATCGTACATGGCATATAAGATTCGCCTGTGGACTGGTTTAAGTCCGTCACGCGCGTCAGGCAGTGCGCGCGCTACGATAACACTCATCGCATAGCTTAGGTATGACGCCTTCATTTCGGCGCTGATATCGACTCGCTTTACTACACCAACTTCCATGTGCAACTCGTGATTATTGATTGTTTAACCGGATTATTGTACGTCAATGGGGGCGGATAGCAAACGGGGCTGGTAGTATCACCCACCAGCCCCGTGTATTCATGTTTCAAGGCAATGTTAGATTCTATTCTGCCGGAAGCCCTAGCTCTACGTCCTTAAATTCATCCACTGCTAATCGACGCATTGCTTCGGCGCCGAATCCTATCGGTGCCATGGTCAATTCCTCTTCCTCGTCAAACACCAGCTCGCCTTCCTTGGCACCTTCTTCGTAATTAAAGCCAGTTCCTGCAGGAATGAGCTTACCGATGATGACGTTTTCCTTCAAACCCTTCAGTTCGTCTGCGGTACCGCTGACAGCAGCGCCGGCAAGAACCTTGATGGTATGCTGGAACGAGGCGGCTGAGAGGAAACTGTCGGTAGTCAATGCTGCCTTTGTGATTCCGAGAAGAACCGGAGTCGCTTGGGCAGGTGCGCCGCCACTCTCGATAACTTCAGCATTCAACATCTCAAATGCTTGTCGCTCTATGGTTTCACCTGGAAGCACTATGGTATCACCTGATTCCGTAATCAAAACCTTGGATAGCATCTTGCGTATGATGATCTCAAAGTGCTTATCGTGGATCGGCACACCCTGGTGACGATACACCTTCTGCACCTCTTGCAGCAAGTACTCTTGCGTCGCATTGTGACCGAGAATCGCCAACACATGATGAGGATTCTTGGCGCCCTCGGTTAGCGATTCACCAGCAGCCACTTGCTGTCCTTCCACTACCAACAGACGTGAACCCGCAGGGATTTCATATTCCTCAACTGTTCGCAGTTCCCAGACCAACTTCACATGGTTGTCTTTGCGAGTAATGCGTCCAGTGCTTGGAGCCAGCAATTCCTTCTCGCCACGTTTGGCGATCAAAGCGCCAGCTTCGATCTCTTGACCATCTTCCACCTTGATGCCCCAATTACCCGGGATATCGAATTCTTCTTGAAGCATCTGGCTGTCGATCACGCGAACTACACGCACTCCTTCGACCCGTCGAATCTCGCACGTTCCCGCGATTGCTGAAAGCACTGCCTCACCCTTTGGTTTCCGGCGCGCTTCGAACAACTCTTCAACCCGCGGCAGACCGTGAGTGATATCACCTCGAGCTTCTGCAGTACCACCTGTGTGGAACGTTCTCAGTGTCAACTGTGTTCCCGGTTCACCAATTGATTGCGCTGCAATAACACCTACAGCAACGCCGATTTTGACCATGATACCTCGACCGAGATCTCGTCCGTAACAGCTTGAGCACAATCCTCGCGGCAATTCACATGTCATGGGTGACCGCACATACACCTCGCTGATTCCATGTTCTTCTATGGCTTCAGCTCTCTCATCCGTTATCATCTCATCGGCTTCGACCAACACTTCGCCGGACTCGGTATCCACTACCGCATCTGCGGCCAGGCGTCCGGCAATGCGCTCTGCGAGCGTTTGGTTTCCGATGTTGTCCTTGGCTCGTACCCAAATACCTCGTCTTGTACCGCAATCATCCTCCATGATGATCACATCTTGAACCACATCCACCAACCGCCGTGTGAGATAACCGGCATCAGCAGTTCTCAAAGCAGTATCTGCCAAACCCTTTCTTGCACCGTGGGTTGAGATAAAGTATTCAAGAGCGCTAAGGCCCTCGCGGAAGTTGGCGCGAATGGGTAAGGTGATAATACGACCGCTAGGATCAGCTATCAGACCGCGCATTCCTGCCAACTGGGTTATTGGACCAAATCCACCCTTTGTGGCTCCGGACATTGCCATCACGGCTACTGAACCTTCGGGGTCCATTGCATCTCGGACTGCGTCCTCGACTTCTTCCTTTGCCCGAGTCCACAACGCGATGGTACGACCATAGTGTTCGTCCTCGGTTAGAAGGCCGCGGCTGTACTGACGGTCCACTTCCGAGACTTGCTGTGTTGCACGATCCAATATATCTCGTTTCTCACCTGGAATCTCCAGGTCTGAGACTGCTATAGTCACACCAGAACGGGTCGCAAAGTGGAATCCAATTTCCTTGATCTTGTCGACCACATCTGTAGTAATTTCAGAGCCTAGTCTCTTATGCACTTCAGCAATAAGGTGCTGTACGTCGCCTTTGGCAAGGGTCTGATTGTAGAATCGCATCTCCTTGGGAAGGATTCTATTGAAAAGGACGCGCCCCGGACTTGTCGTGATCAACCGTCTCTGCGATCTGTTGCCCGCATAGCGTTTATTGGACTTGCTATAGTGGGTCTCGGTATACAGTTGGATCTGAGCGTGGATGTCAATCTTGCCCAAGTTATATGCCAGTTCGATCTCATCTTCGTCGCTAAAGATCATTCCATGACCAAGCAGGTTCTCATCCTCACTTATGGATGTCATATAGTAGATACCTAGAACCATGTCCTTTGAAGGAGCGACTATTGGTGAACCATCTGCTGGCTTGAGCAGGTTCTTGGGAGAGAGCATCAGCTCCCTTGCCTCGATGACTGCGCGTCGTGATAGGGGGACGTGGACCGCCATCTGGTCACCGTCAAAGTCTGCGTTAAAGGCAGAGCATACGAGAGGATGTATATGAATGGCTTTACCCTCTACCAGAACGGGTTCAAATGCCTGAATACCCAAGCGGTGAAGCGTTGGTGCGCGGTTGAGAAGCACTGGTCGTTCTTTGATGACCTCAGCGAGAACCTCCCAGACTTCTGGTCTTCCTCGCTCAATCGATCTCTTTGCGCCCTTTACATTCGTGGCATAGCCGTAATTGACCAATCGTGAGATCACAAATGGTCTGTAAAGTTCCAAAGCCATTTCCTTGGGCAATCCACACTGATCCAACTTGAGTTTAGGACCAATGACGATCACTGATCGACCGGAATAGTCGACTCGCTTACCCAGAAGATTACGGCGGAATCGTCCTTTTTTACCCTTAAGCATGTCGGATAGTGATTTAAGCTCACGGCGACCACGTCGTGATAGTGCTTTACCTCGCTGGCTATTGTCTATAAGGCTATCAACCGCTTCCTGAAGCATTCGCTTCTCGTTTCGCACGATCACGTCAGGAGCACCGAGTTCAAGAAGCCTCTTGAGACGGTTGTTTCGATTGATCACCCGGCGGTAAAGGTCATTTAGGTCCGATGTGGCGAACCGACCACCATCAAGCTGCACCATTGGGCGCAGGTCTGGAGGAATCACTGGAAGTATCGTAAGAATCATCCACTCGGGTCGATTGCCTGATTTGCGCAAGTTATCAACGATTTGAAGTCGCTTGGTAGCTTTCTTCTTTCGCTGCTTTGATCGAGTAGTTCGTATTTCTTCCCATAGATCATCTGCCAGGTCGTCAAGAACCATGTTCTCAAGGATATCTTTGAACGCCTCGGCGCCCATTCCCGCTCGAAACACTTGACCCCAGCGAGAGCGAAGATCGCGGTAACGAGCCTCACCCAGGAAATCCAGTTGCTTGATGCTGGCTAGGTCGTCCTTCTCTGTCTGAATCGTTGTCTGCAAACGCGCATACTCGGTGTCAAATTCGCGGTCCACATCATCCAACTGGACTTGAATTGCAGAGCGAATCTCTTCGATCTGATTCTCAAGCGCGTCGATCGCTGCGGTGCGCTCATCCTCAATCTCGTTCTGCACTTGTTCCAGGTGAATCCTCGTGGTTTCCTGTACTGCTACTAGGTGTTCTTTTCCTAGTTTTACGCCAGGTTCTGCCAGGACCTCACCTGTCTGCTTGAACAACAGTCCCTTTTCAATCACCGAACCCATGTTGGATTCAATCTGACGCTCAAGAGCCTGTGCTGACTTGATCGCAGCATCGGTTTCCTTTTCCACCCGAGTATCAAACTTCTTATTCGTCTTTTCCAACTCAGATTGCAGCGATGCCAGTTCATCTGCTACTGCGTCTTCTATGGTGCTTTTCTGTGTATCGAAGCGCTCGCGCAATGCTTTTTCTTCGTTGACAGCTTCCTCGTCCAATCTGATCAAGGCACGGTCGCGTGCATCATCGTCAACGTGGGTCACTATATACTGGGCAAAGTAAAGTACCCGATCAAGATTGCGGCGAGAGATATTTAACAGCAAGCCCAGGTAGCTGGGAACGCGACGGGTGTACCATACATGTGCCACCGGTGCTGCCAGGTTGATATGACCCATGCGTTCTCGTCGTACTGAGGATCGAGTGATCTCAACTCCGCACTTGTCGCAGACAATACCGCGATACTTGACGTTCTTGTACTTCCCGCAAAAGCACTGCCAATCCTTGGTAGGACCAAAGATCGCTTCACAGAAGAGACCGTCTTTCTCAGGACGAAGACGGCGATAATTAATAGTTTCTGGCTTGGTCACTTCCCCGTATGACCATTCTTTGATCATATCAGGTGAAGCTAAACTGACCCTGAGTGTTTTAAATCCTTTAGAGTCCACGAACGCACTCCTCCCTAGGTGGATAATTGACAGCTTGTTGGCAAGTGGATATACAAAAAAGAAGCGCCTTTGGCTGAGCCATTTTGCGCTTTGGATTCCGTCCTCTACAGACTTGGTGACATTTGTGCTCAATTATAGAGACAGGATTGTGAATGTCAAGGTTATTGCAACTATCAATTTGAAACTCATACAGCATGATTATATGAGGGCGTATCATTCATCATTACCCATTCCCGTAATTGATCTATACATCCCTTTCCGTTTATTGATGCGTGCGGTAGAATTCCAGGCTGCATCTCTCGATGAACCACATTGGAAGGCGATTGATAAAGCGAACTGGTATGAGATCATTTGTTGCCGCAATAGCTAAAGGCTTGAATATCCTTTTCTCACGTCTCACTCAGCAGGGTGTGCGCGTGGTGATTCTTTGGATTAGAGGTAATTTGCTGCGTGTGATAAGAGGTGTATCTCCTCGAGATTCAAGTGAGATTGCTCCAGGTCTCTTTGTAGGGGGACAACATTACTCCCATGGACTTGAACGAATGAAGAAGTGGGGTATAGGTGCCACTCTAAGTTTGAGAGATGAAGCAGACGACAATGATCTTGGGGTTGCTATGGAAAGGCATCTCTGGCTTCGAACGATCGATGAAACGCCGCCAACGCTTGATCAACTTGAGCATGCATGCGAATTTATCCAGCAATGTCTATATGAAGATGTTGGGGTATACATTCACTGCAAGTCAGGTATAGGTCGGGCGCCTACTACTGCTGCGGCGCACTTGGTGTGCGAGGGCATGTCAGCAGACGAAGCTTGGACCAAGATCCGACAAAAGCGTCCTTACATCCGTCCAAAGAACAGTCAATTTGAACAACTGTTAGAATTTGAGCAGGTCTGCAAAGCAAATGCTGTCGAGTCCGGACCTCATGATTAATTCACTTATAATGAGCATACAATGAGGAACCCTGTTTGATGATTGTTGCAGTAGGTAATCCAGTCTATGATTTCATCAAGACACCTTATGTCACTACCGGCACCAGAGTTCTATCCGGAAGCTCTACCATTGCTTGCCTGGTGGCTAGCAAGTTAGGAGTCAAATCAGCCCTGATAGGTTGTGTTGGGAAGGACTATTATGATGATTTTATTCTCGATACAGAGAAATATGGCATAGATCACAAGATCCAGATTGCGCCCGAAACAGGGGGATTTAGTTTAATCTACGACGAACGCGGTGACCGTGAACTAGAGGTGTTGGGTATCGCCGATCCGATTGACACTTTTCATGACGACTTGCTCTCAGCAGATTGGATTCACTTTGGACCCATCCTTGGCGAAGTCAGCCCTGATCTCGTTAAAAACATTGCATCAAGGACGAGAGCACGATTGATGTTTGATCCCCAGGGCATGATGCGTCGAATTATCGATGGCAAGGTTCAGCGCTACCGCAACCCTGAACTTGATGAGGTTTTCTCTCTCTTTGATGTGGTAAAGCCCAATGAATATGAAGCGGAGATCATTACTGGGATTGATCCACGAGAGGACGCGGAAGGCGCCGCAAGTGAACTTTACCGGCAAATGCATCAACAACCGCGCCGAGAAGGACACCCTGCAATTGCGGTGGTCACTATGGCTGAGGCTGGCTCTATAGTTTATGATGGCGCCACCTACTTTCGTATTCCTGCTTACAAGACATTCGCCAAGGATCCAACTGGAGCTGGTGACAGCTACGCCGGAGGAATGATGATTAGCTTGTCTCGCGAACCGCAAGACCTAATGCTCGCCGGATGCTACGCTTCATCTGTTGCGTCGATCAAGGTAGAGAGCACCGGACCTGAATTTCCATTGACGCAAGCCGAAACACTGGAAAGGTTGGCTCGAGTTAAAATAGATGCAAGAGTCTATACCGGGTTGACATAATATAGGAGTTGACTGTGTTAGCTCAGTTTCGCAAACAATATCAGCAGATAGTAGCTCCACTGGGTAAATTCAGTGTAAAGTTGGGAATCGGTCCCGATTTCTGGACCTTGTTCAGCATTGTCATTGCTGCAATATCCGCCTTTTTCCTCTCGCAGCATATGTGGGGATGGGGTTTGATACTGGCTATACTTGCCAATATGGCAGATGCAATGGATGGAGCCTCAGCTCGGGCAAAAGGAGTTTCCTCTGCATTTGGTTCAGTACTGGATCACAATGTAGATCGTTACGTAGAATACATCTTGCTGTTGGGAGTCATGCTCTCCGGTGCAGTGCCCGGTTGGTTGGTCCTGACTGCGCTCTTTGGAACGGTAATGGCGAGCTACGTGCGTGCTAAAGCTGAATCGATCGGAGGTTTGGAGAGCTGCGATATCGGGATCGCAGGTCGCGCGGAAAAGTTGTTGATTCTTTTTGTCGGTATTGGTTTGGAAGGGTGGTTTGGAGTCAAGGGCTCTATCTATTGGTCTCTGGTCATAATTGCTGTAGTATCACATTATACTTTTCTGCAACGGCTTCTCTATACTAGATCGAAGCTGCTTGATTCCCGAATAACAACTAGTGAGGAGGAATAACATGTTGTCCAAGATCAAACGACTTGATCGTTATTGGTTCATTATCATTCTGTTTTGGATTGGTGCGATAGCGCTGTACTCGACGCATCTTTCTACCCAATTTACTCCAAGTCGTGTTGCTTTTCGCATTCCTGGCATTGATTGGCCTGTTTATTGGTATGGAGTTTTGATCGTCTCCGGTATCATGCTCGGTGCTTATGCAGTTAGCATAGAGGCAGAACGACGAGGACTGGATCCTGATCACGTATGGGGAGGACTAATCTGGGCGATCATCGCTGGTGTGATTGGAGCTCGGTTGTACCACGTACTTACCCCAACACCCAGTATGTGCGAGTCCACTGGAATTTGCAGCGCACTCGACTATTTCCGACAGCCGGCACGATTATTTGATTTGCGCAGCGGTGGACTAGGGATCTTTGGCGCTATAGTTGGAGCCTTGCTAGGGATATTTCTTTATGGACGCAAGTACAAGATCGATTGGCTAGCTTATGCTGATATCGGCACCTTCGGCTTGGCGCTGGGCCAGACGATCGGAAGGTGGGGTAACTTTGCCAATCAGGAACTTTACGGCAGGCCAACTGATCTGCCGTGGGCAGTGTTCATTGAGCATCCACTTCGAGCATATAGCGAGTACAGCACCTTCCACCCTGCTTTTCTATACGAATCACTCTGGAACTTTCTCTCGTTCATAATTCTATTCACACTGGCAACTAGACTGAGGAACACTTTGCGCAGGGGAGATCTTTTGTCAGTTTACCTGATGCTTTATCCCATTGGCAGAATACTCACCGAAACCGTAAGGTTGGATAGCCCAAGCTTGATATTGGGTGGCGTGGATACCGGAGTCAATATTGCATCAGCGTTTGCCGCTCTAGTAGGGTTGATGGCGCTGGCATTCCTTATAGGTCGACGGCTTAGAAACCAACCTAATTTGGAGGACATTCAGGACGAGGCTGAATAATCGGATCAGTTCAAAATACCAATTGCAGCACTGCGCCAGCAAGCGCCGGTGCAGTGGTTATTCGTTCAGTTGGTCAACTGCAAGTTCACATGTTGCGTGAA
>JBDLKB010000032.1:0-8551 GCA_039714055.1 Chloroflexota bacterium | reverse complement strand
GTAGGAGAATTCAAGTAAAGCGTGCCCCCTCTAGCTCCACCCAGATACGACTCGCCCCATGATTCAACCCCAGCAATGCCGACGCGTTCGTCGCCCCTGTATCCTAGTGTGTCCCAGTATTCCAGCGCTTCTGCTGAAATTGCGCCAGTGTATCCAAGTACATGTGGTGCGACACCTCCCTCTCGATAGAGCCGTGTCTTTCTCTCTTTCAATTGAATGCCACCTGATTCAATGTTCGGTTGCAGAGCATCTAGCTTCAGAGCGACGGCTTCCGCAGGTGCATCTCCGAGGGGAACATACCAGGTTGGATCAACAGTTACGTATTTTTCCCGGATCTCATCGATGGGCAGGTCGAGAATCTCTTCCAGGATTAAAAGCAATGAGGCTTCGTCTACGATCTCGGCAGGTACAACACCAACATTGACTGCCTTGCCTTCGACGGCTAGTCCCAATCCGTTTCGATCATATATGTTCGCTCGAACCGGAATCTGGTATTCGAGGAACAAAGTATTTCCACCACCGAGTTCGGGCAGGATCAAGGCATCGGACCAACTGACCATCCATCGACTGCTCTCATATATCAATGAAAGTGACATGTCGCGCTCAATATCGCCAAATAAAGCGGTCTGCCAGGTCAAGTGAAATGTAGTTTGTGCGTTGTGCCCGTCCTGGAGGATCGATACTGGATTTGCCATCACAGTGACAACAGTAGCTGCATCTTGCGCGTCCTGATATCGTTCTACGAACAGTTGCTTGTCTATCATGGATTGGCTTGCGGGAGATAGGAGGCTGTACATACCTAGGAAATCATTCCTCTCCCAAGCATTGAGGAATGCACTTGCAACACCATCAGCACTGGGGATGGTCTCAACCACAGTGGGAGGTGGATCCATCCGGGCGGGGGTGTTGCTGCTTTCTTGTTCAGGCGTTCGCGCTGCCGGTATGTTTGGTTCGGATGTCGTTGACTTTGATGCACAGCCAGCTGTCACGATGATTGATAAGAGAATGATAGCTAGAGTCCACTTGTACCGGCTCATTCCGCGACTCCGACCACATTTCTGTTCTTTAGAATCTGCGGATGTTCATGGCATTCTATCTGAAGCGCCGCTTGGCATCGTTCGGGGACGCGACTATCTATATCGCAGTGTTCTCGCAACAACAAATAGAGGTGACAAAGTGGAAGTCCCACAACGTTAGCATAACACCCCTGGATCGATTCCACAGGCGCGAATACTTGATTCTGTATAGCGTAACTACCCGCCTTATCCATTGGATCACCAGAGGCGACATAGTCTTTGGCTTCCTGTCTAGTGAATTCTCTCATTCTGACAATAGTAGTAGCCCGTAATTCTAGCGTAATACCTGTATCTGGAAAATGTACCGCCAAGCCGGTGTGGACATGGTGGAATTCTCCCGCAAGTCGTTCCAGCATGTCTACCGCTTCAGCATTGCTGCGGGGTTTGCCTAAAACACTTGACTGATGAACCACAATTGTGTCGGCGCCGATAACCACAGCATCGGTATTGTTGAGCTGATCAGTCTGCATTTCTGCCTTGAGTCGCGCAAGCTTGATGACCATATCCTCTGGATCACAATGGTTAAACGATTGTTCGTTCACGCTTGATGTCACCACTGCAAAAGGAACACCTAGAATCTTGAGTAATTCTCTTCTTCGTGGAGAAGCTGAAGCCAACACCAGGTTGCAGTAATTTGATGGATTCTTGCGGGTCATTCGCGAAATTATACTGACCGCTAGGTGGCACGTCAATTTATATTTAGAGATACTCTTTATGCGTGGATTCATCCACATTATCAATTCGAGGTGAAAAATGATAAAGGTAATGTTTGTGTGCTTGGGTAATATCTGCAGGTCTCCAATGGCTGAAGCAATCATGCAAGATCTGGTGCAGAAGGCTGGACTAGAGGAACACATTGAGGTGGACAGCACAGGAACATCTAGTTACCACGTGGGCGAACGACCTCATCCCGGAACAAGAAAGGTATTGAAAGCAAACGATATAGAATACCGGCATCGTTCGCGCCAGGTCACGATCGGTGATCTGGCAGAAGCTGATTATGTTGTTGCTATGGATCGCCACAACCATAGCGATCTCCTGCAAATGGACAGAAGTGGTACTCTAACGAACAAGTTGTCATTGCTGCTGAATGAAGATCCAGAATTAGAACTGCTAGATGTACCAGATCCATACTATGTAGGTGGATTTGACAGGGTATTCAACCTGGTTCAGCAGGGCTGCATTTCTCTCCTGGCACGCATTCGCAGAGAGAACGATTTGTGATCAAAGATGAATGCTAACCCTGCCGATCAGGTATTACAAGAGGTCTCCAGGGTATTAGCCGACTCGGGTATACCTGGTCCAGTGCAACGCAGCGCACCGGTATCAGGTGGGGACATCAACCGCGCGATGCGCGTAACCTGCCCGGGTGACTCGTTTTTTGTCAAATGGAATGATAAAGACATTCCAGGCATGTTCACCGCTGAAGCAAAGGGTCTATCTTTGCTTCACGAGTCAGGTACAGTAAGAACCCCAAGGGTTATCGGTATGAGAGAAAAGACACGCGATTGTCCTGCTTTTCTCATACTGGAATGGATACCTTCGCACAGACATGCCAGACAAGGCGTAGCTAGCGAGCAGCTTGGTCATGATCTTGCTGCCTTGCACAAGAATACAACCTCAAGATTTGGGCTTGATCACAGTAACTTTATTGGCTCGCTGACCCAAACCAACGAAGAAAGAGATGATTGGCTTGCATTCTATCGAGATCAACGCATACAGCCGATGGTCCAGCTTGCGGCAAGCAAAAGACTCATGCCGCCAAGACGTATGCGCATGATAGAAAGGCTTATAGCCAGGCTTGATCAGTGGATTGACTCCAGCGCTGAACCTGCTCTGCTTCATGGTGATCTGTGGTCGGGTAACTATATGATCACAGACGGTGATGTTCCGGTGCTGATAGATCCGGCGGTGTACTATGGCAATCGCGAGGTGGAGCTAGCATTCACAGAATTGTTTGGTGGTTTCTCAGCGCGCTTCTATGCGGCGTACAATGAATCTTGGCAGCTTGATGATGGCTATCATGAGAGACGTGATTTATATCAACTCTACCCTCTACTGGTACATCTGAATTTATTCGGTGAGACCTATGGGGCATCTGTTGATCGCGTTCTACGCCATTATGTCTAGTTTGTAGCCTGCTTTGACGCTCCCCTACCCCTATGTTATACTTTGCGCGGTCGGGCAGAGTATCCCCCGTGAACCGAGAATGCGGAGGGATGGCCGAGTGGACGATGGCACCGGTCTTGAAAACCGGCAAGCGAAAGCTTCGGGGGTTCGAATCCCTCTCCCTCCGCCATAACAACTGAATAACTGGGGAGGTGCCAGAGTGGACGATTGGGGCCGCCTGCTAAGCGGTTAAGGTGTGAAAGCCTTCTAGGGTTCGAATCCCTACCTCCCCGCCACTTGTGTCCTTGTAGCTCAGCGGATAGAGCGCTGCCCTGCGGAGGCAGAGGTCGCGTGTTCGAATCACGCCAAGGACGCCTCTTAATAATTGAATGACTGTGATCAAGAAGAGTAGGCAGCCCAGGTTGTGAGCCAGAGAGTCAGGGTCAACGGCTGAAAGCCCTGTTTTCATACCACTGCTGAATGTCGCTTGGGAGTCGCGCTGCAGAAATAACAGTAAGCAGTGCCGGTTGAAATCCGTTAACATTTCCCCGAGTGCGATCGGTACATCCGGTCGAAACAAGGTGGTACCACGGAAGTTGCCCTTTCGTCCTTGTGATGAAAGGGTTTTTTGTATTCCGGAGGCATATGACTATGAAAGTTCGAATAGTTTCAACCAAATTTGGACGAGTTATCTTGGATTCAAACGATGTTGAGACCAAATACCAACACGATGTTGTCATTCTGGCAGATGGATCGGTGCAAAAGAGACCAAAACATCTGTCAAAAGAAAAGTACGGCACATCGCACATCGTCAGTATGGAAGAAATCGAATATGTGCTTCAAGTACCGACGCAGCGCCTAATGATCGGCACGGGAATGTTTAACCGGGTGACGTTAAGCGAAGAAGCCGAATTGCTTCTAGAGAAAAATGATGTTGAGGTCACCATGGTGCCAACGAATCGCATGGCATCCGAATGGAATACGTTAGATAAGGCTTCGGCTATCATCCACACAACTTGTTAAGTCTATTGGAATAGATTGATTTGAGGAATAAAACATGACAATGCCCAAGACATACGACCCCAGCAACACCGAAGAACGTCTGTACCAATGGTGGGAGGAGAATGGCTGGTTCAAGCCAGAGGCGGCTGATCCGGATGCCAAACCCTTTGTCATTTCCATGCCCCCACCGAATGTTACCGGTGCGCTGCATATCGGGCATGCCTTGGTAGCTTCTATCGAGGATCTGATGATCCGACACCAACGGATGCGTGGACGCGCTGCGCTGTGGCTGCCAGGTTCAGATCATGCAGGAATCGCTACCCAGTTGGTGGTGGAACAAGCATTAATACAGGAAGGAACCTCTCGAGAAGCAATAGGTCGAGAAGCATTCTTGAAGCGCACCTGGGAATGGAAAGAGGAACATGGCAACCATATAACCAAGCAGCATCGACGTCTAGGAGTCTCGTGTGACTGGGAACGTGAGCGATTCACTCTCGATGAAGGCCTTAGCCGCGCAGTGCGTGAGGCATTTGTACGGCTGTTTGAAATGGGATTGATCTATCGAGGTGAGCGCTTGATCATCTGGTCGCCTGGATTGCGAACAGCAGTAAGCGATCTCGAAGTGGAACACAACGATGAGATGGGCAAGCTGTATTACTTTAAATACCCAATTGCGGGACGAAAGGGTGAGTACATACCGGTAGCAACCACCAGACCAGAAACCATACTGGGTGATACGGCAGTAGCGGTACATCCGGAAGACGAACGCTACCGGCATCTTCATGGAGAAACCTGCTTGGTGCCAATCTTGAATCGTACTATCCCCGTCATTCAAGACACCTATGTTGACAGGGAATTTGGCACTGGCGCCCTCAAGATCACCCCCGGACACGACCCGCATGACTTTGAGATAGGTCAACGTCACGGGCTACCCATTATCAATCTGTTCAATCCTGACGTCACCATGACCAGTGAGGCAGGTCCCTATGAAGGATTAGATCGATACGAGTGCCGCGAAGCTATGTGGGCGGATATGGAAACGGTTGGTCTGACGTTAAAGACGGAAGATTACGCCATCAAGGTGCCGCGCAGCCAGAGAGGTGGCGAGGTGATCGAGCCAATGGTATCAACCCAATGGTTCGTGAATATGAAGGCGATGGCTGAGCTTGGTTTGGAGGCAATGCGGACCGAACGAATCAAGATTGTCCCTGGAAGATTCACCAAGGTCTATAACAACTGGCTAGAGAACATCCGAGACTGGTGCATTAGCCGGCAGTTGTGGTGGGGACACCGCATTCCAGTTTGGTATTGCCAGGACTGCAACGGAATGACGGTCGAGCGTGAGGACCCTACACAGTGCAAACATTGTGGTGGTGCTGATATCGTTCAGGACGAGGATGTGCTCGATACCTGGTTCAGTTCTGCTCTCTGGCCCTTTAGCACCTTAGGTTGGCCAGATGACACAGCTGAGCTCGAGCGATTCTTCCCCACCGACATCATGGAAACAGCCTATGACATTCTGTTCTTCTGGGTAGCGCGCATGATCATGACCAGCCTGCTGTTCAAGAACAACATCCCATTCCACACGGTATATCTTCACGGGCTAATTAGAGATGAACACGGACGCAAGATGTCAAAGAGTTTAGGGAATGTGATGGATCCGTTGGAACTGATCGACCAATACGGAACTGATTCACTTCGCTTCTCCCTGCTTACTGGTAGCTCACCCGGTAATGATATGAGTCTTGGCCGTTCGCGCCTTGAAAATGGGCGCAACTTTACCAACAAGTTGTGGAATGCAGGTCGATTCGTTATCGGCAACATCGATAACATTCCCAGCGACGATTCTGCTTCTGAGCTGTCCTTGGCAGATAGATGGATCTTGAGCCGGCTTGAAAGAGTGACACGCACTGTCAACCGGCTTTTTGAGAACCACCAATATGGTGAAGCTGGACGTCAGATATACGAGTTCTTCTGGAGCGAGTACGCTGACTGGTATATCGAAGCCAGCAAACTGCAGCTTGGAAATGGCAGCAGTGCTGCTGCTACGGGAAAGACATTGGTGACAGTGCTTGATACCGTTCTCAGGCTGCTGCATCCCTTTATCCCATTTGTTACTGAAGAGATCTGGCAGAATCTCAAATCTGCAAGCATAAAGAACGTGAATCTTGCACCGCAGGAAGGATGGGCTGAGGCTCTGATCATTGCCTCTTGGCCTGACAAAGCAGGGATAAAAGACTCTAAAGCGGAGCATGACTTTAACCAATTGATCGAGCTAATCCGTGCCATCCGCAATGCGCGCGCTGAAGCAGGAGTGGATCCTGGTCGTAGAATTGTGGCTCTGATTCAAGCTGGCAACACAACGCCAGTTCTTGACGAACAAAAGGATGTATTAGCGCGGCTGGCTCGCCTCGATGCTAAAGAGCTAGTCATTGCCCCAGAAGTCAAAGCTCCGGACAAATCCGTATCTCTGGTTGTGGGTGAGATAACCTGCTACTTGCCGTTGGCGGGCATGGTGGACCTGGAAGCGGAGAAGAAACGATTGTCAAACGAACTGCAAGACATCGATCTCCAGATTCAGCGAATTGAAAAGCTTCTAGCTGGTCCTTTTGCGCAAAGAGCACCGCATGATGTGATAAAGCGGGAAAAGGACAAACTTGCGCAACTGCAGATAACTCGCACTCAGGTCCAAGCGCGTTTGGATTCAATCTAGTCCGAGGTGCTTGCTTTCCGAAACTGAGAGGTATTCAATGACGATGCACAGCCACCTTGATCCGTCTGCCTTTTATTTTAAAGGTAATGAAACCGGTGTATTGCTCTTACATGGGTTCACAGGATCGCCGACAGAAATGCGTTACATGGGTGACTATCTAGCTCAGGAAGGATACACCGTGTCTTGCCCATTACTGCCAGGTCACGGTACATCGGTTGATGATCTCGAGCGCCGCAAGCGTGAGGATTGGATTCACGCAGCTCGGGAAGCCGCTGATATGTTAAGGAAAGAGTGCAACCGAACAATATTAGTCGGATTCTCCCTCGGGGGACTTTTAGCACTAGATCTGGCTGCAAGGGAAAGCTATGACGGTGCGGTGTTGATTGCACCAGGTTTGTTTGTTATCAATCGTCTGGCTCCGCTTGCTGGAATAGCCTCACTTTTCAAGTTCCGCATACCCCAAGACTCGGCAGGTGGTGATCTGTTGGACCCTGCGGCAAATGATCGTGTCTGGTGCTATGATCAGATTCCGGCGAGGGCGGCGCATCAAGTGATGCTTTTGGCAAAGAACGCTAGACGGTTGCTACCCCAAGTCACATTGCCTATTCTGACTGTGTTGAGTAAAGGAGACAAGTCAGTGGCATTTCACACTGGTGAATACCTCATGGAGCATCTTGGCTCCACCAGGAAGGAGCTAATGATCCTGGAAGGATCGGGGCACAACATCTTGGTTGATGGCGAACGTGATAGAGTCAATCAACGGGTGTCAGAGTTTGTAGCAGATGTAACAAAATAAAAGGTGCGCCGCCATGTGGTGGCGCACCTTAATACATTCTCGAGGTAGCTGAAGAAACCGAGATTGTTGCTAATCGTGGTAGCCGGTAGCCATCTCCGTCAATTCTTCATCTGTCTTGACTGTTGCCATTCCGCCGTCAATATGGCAATGGCGGCAGGCGAAATCTAGTCCAAGCTGTGAAAGGGCGTAGGAGCCATCTTCACTGAACTGACCAATCTGATTGGGGTCGATCGCCATCAAATGCGTGCGGATGTCACCGGTGAATGTAGCTGCATTACCCACTGCACTCTTGGTAACTCGGGGCATATGGCAATCAATACAATCAGCCATACTTGCATGGACATCCGATTTCTGATTTGTGGTGGCATCAAAGTGGCATGCCTCACACGGAGTTCGAACTGCAGCCACGTCAGTCCTTCGTAATTGGACTACACCTGCATGAGGATCGTGGCATACCACACAGTCCAGAGTAACATGCTTGCTCTGAAACAGCTCCTCATACTGTTCGTGGTGCTTGATGAATCCACCTGAGGCGTTGACCTGTTCAATCGCTCCACGAAGGTGACATTGACCGCACTGCTCAGAGTCACGATCCACTTCCATGGACACACTCATTGGGTATTCAGCGTGCAGACTCCCAGGACCATGGCATTCCTCGCACATAATTCCAGGTTCTGCCCATGTGCCAATCAAGCCAGGGAGGTCATCCTGGTGAGCCTCGGGATTAAGCGTCGAGTATCCAGTGGTGTGACACGTACCACAATCGTATGGTTTATCAGTTGTGCCCGCACTGTATGCTACCCAGTTGATATCGGTGCCCACTACATCATTGGCGAAATTGTATTGGGTGGTCGC
>JBDLKB010000031.1:0-8853 GCA_039714055.1 Chloroflexota bacterium | reverse complement strand
AAACTGGAAACGGAAAACGTTTAGCATGACTTTCAGTCGGGGGATCAGATCGCTGAGACTGGTAAAGTAAAGAAAATCCCCCGAGAAACCCAAAGCAAGCACATAGTGAGTAAAACCTTTCCAAGTATCAAGGTCTTCCGGTGTGCCTGATTCCCCGGCTCGAAGAACCAGATAGAGTAGTGGAAACAATCCAATTACCACTGCCAACAATGACATCAACCAGGCTTTGGGAGATAGCAGTACACGATGATCTTTCCAGATCACTACTATCACCACCAGGACACCAAAGAAGATAAGGGACATATGATGAGTAACGCCCAAGGTAATTACTAGCGCCAAAGCCGCCAGCCACCGCAACCCTTTGCTAGAGTCTTGTTCTTGTATAAAACAAATTGCAGTGTAGAGCATCAAGCTGGTGAAGAGCGCTGCCATTGTGCGGATGTTGACGATGGTAGCTTGTGCCCAGAAGGTTGTAGATGTGGCCAACAGTAACGCGGCCAATAACGCTGGAAGTGATCTGCGGGTCAGGCGGCGCACTGACAAGTAAACAATGGTCAGGGTGCACGCTGCCGTCAAAGCGGAAAGCAGGTTCACTCTCCAAAGAAGGGAACCCAAAGGAACCCGAGCCACCAAGCTACTCAGGAGAGTGTGCAGGGCGTACCCTGGGGGGTGGGCTACCCCGAATGTTGCGGCGACGAGTTGAAACTCACCATTGTCTGCCGGTAAGAGGTCGTGCCCAAGCGTAAATACGTACAGTGCGAGACTGAGCAGAAAGACCAAGGTTGGAGTCCAACGACCAGACAGACTCGCTGGAAACTTGGACTGTGAGGTCATGGTAGAGCTACAGCTCTTCTCCAAAGCGCCAGTTCATACGCATAAAAACCCAATAGCCAACCACCAAAGCAATGATGGCAGTAATCGCGGTACGAATCATAAAGTCTATCGCTATTGGTCGACCATAGTAGACAGTGTCACGAAAGGCAGCGATGATTGACGCCATTGGATTCAAGATGAATGCGATCCGGCTGACAGGAATCTCTATTCCCAATACATGCGTGCTGGCAGAGAAGGTCTTTTCGAAATCGTAAAACACCGGGGTTACAAAGAACCACGCCAATATCAGCGTCTCCATTACAATGCCCATGTCACGATAGAATACATTGATGGTAGAGGTGATCAATGAAAGCCCAAGTACAAGTATAGCTTCGAGTAAGATAATAACCGGCAGCCAAAGAATGACTGGTATATAGCTACCCCCCTCAACACTCGGTACATGCATGATAATGGCAAAGAGGAAGTAAATAGGCATTGCCAACAGAAAGTGAACCAAATTGCTCAGCATGACTGAAAGCGGAAGGATTTCACGGGGGAAATACACCTTTTTAATCAAGTGGGCGTTCCCTACCAATGATTGAGTTGCAATAGAGAGTGTTCCAGCAAAAAAGTTCCAGGGAAGAAGCCCTGCGAGTATAAAGACGGGAGGAGACCCGACATCCATACCGCCAGCAAGCACAGTAAAGACAACTGTAAAGACTAACATCATGCCCAAGGGATTGAGCATAGACCAAGCCACCCCGAGTACCGAGTTCTTGTACCTAACCTTGAGGTCTCGCTTTACTAGATTCAAAATAAGAAAGCGATATTCGAATAGCTCGCGAATGCGCTCGCGTAATCCTGACTGTCTATACATTGCGCTTTCCCTAATAGCTATTAAGCTCCCTGAATGATACGCCTGTAGATATCAACCAACTTGATGCCGGCGGTGTCCCAGGAATATTCATCCAATACACGTTTCCGTAGTGCTGGACCCATCTGTTGACGGCGTTTGGTGTCAAGCAACAACTCCTCAATCCCACTTGCGAACGCTCTCACATCACCTGGTGGGGCATACACACCCATTTCCTGCAAGTATTCACGATGTACCGGTGTGTCAGTGGCGACAACGGGAATTCCCATAGCCATATAATTCAATACTTTACCGCTCCCCTCGGTAGCTGACACCTTGGGAGCAACCGCCACATCTCCTACAGACAGATAGTCTGCAGCCTGATGGTACGGGATCTTTCCAGTAAGTGTTACCCTGTCGGAGATGCCCAGATTCTCAACCAGTTGTCGGTATCTTTCGTGTACCGGGTAACCCATGATAAGAAAATGAGCATCTGTGTTGTTTTCTTTGAGCAAAGCAGCAGAGTGCAGCAAGGTTGGTGTTCCCTGGTAATCGGCAAGCAGTCCCAAGTATACAACAATAGGCCTATCTTGAGGGATGCCAAGGTGTTGCTTCAGCTCTATTCGTGGTCGGTTCTCTGGTGCGAATGATTCCTGAGTAACACAGTCTGGAAAAGGCAAGATTCTAGATTCATCCACCCCAAACTCCTCTATCAACATGTCGCGTGCCATCAAGGTGCTGGTAAGGATAGTAGATGGAAGTTTGTTGATAATACTTTCCAATAACCTCATTGGACCATACAAGAGTCCATCTGGGTTCAAGAAATGATGATCAACCATTTCTCCGGTCAAACTGCCCTGAAGATCAAACACCAATGGAATCCCCAAGAGCTTGGCAATGGGCCAACCAATCAGCGCCCCTTCGTGCAGATGTCCGTGGATTACATGGGGGCGGGTACGTAAAGCAGCCCAAAGCACGGTGAAAAAGAGAAAGATGTCGAATGCGATCTTGTGCCGGGACGAACCAACTTCATAATCTGCGCGCCAGGGCAGCGGTGGAGTACGCACGATATTGATGTTGTCTACCGCTCGTCCTTTGCGATAAGTAACAACTGTGACTTGATGACCCAAATGACCCAGAGTCTTGCTTTCCTCAAGAATGCGTACATGACAACCATAATCAGAGAAGAATGATGTAGGCGCTATCATTAGCACCCTTATTGGTCCATCGTCCTTTCTATTATGGTTAGCAGATGGCATGTCTATTGCCGGCTATCGGGCTCGGGGCCACTTGACTCCAAGCATCCGACTGAGCCAACCCTCCCGTTTTGGCAATTCTGCTTCAGCGGTCTGCTCCCAAAGATTAAGCTTCCAATCAGCTAGCCAAAGAGAGCGAGTATCGGTTGCTGAGTTTACCATAGATGCAATGCCTTCAACATCCTCGTTTTGAAGGCTATGGCTCAGGCTATCTAGCTCCTCCATCATTTGCTGGATCCAATATTGGACAGTCTCGCGTTTTTCGACAGCGGCTAGCGCCACTGCGTCTGGGGTTAGTGCTAGTGGGTGGCTAAAATGGAGCAGATGATCTGTGCTCAACCTTCTCATCTCACGCCAACTCGGTGAGGATGAAACGCGCTCTATGAATGCACTGACCAGTAGAGCTGGCACTGTGTTGACCGCAGTTGAAAGACCATCGAACTCCACTGGGTCCATAAAGTAACTTGTCGATCCTAGGTCCTCCACCAGGCGAATAGCCTTTGAAATAGCGCCTGTGCTACACGCCGCTGCAGGAACAACACAACAGTTCCCGTCTAAAAACATATCTGCACGCGCTCCAGCAACCCCTTGAGTCATGTCTTGAGCATATTGGGGATTAATCGACAGAAATACACCTACATAGTTCGCTCCAGCGGTAAGGTGATCTTCTGCCCATTGTCTCCCCACTTCCTTTATGACCGTGGTATCGATGACCACGCAGTCCTGTGGCAGAACAGGACTAATCAATGAGAGCGTCTCTTGCACCTGGTTGAGCGGTAACGCCAGAGCTATTATATCTGCGTCTTCTACCAGCTTTTTGAGATTCCATTGTGTTTGATGCACAGCCCCCCGACGAGACGCTTCCTTTGCCATGGCGCTGTCAATATCATTACCAACAACATGATAATGATCTTTTTGACTCAAGGCTAACCCAATTGAGGAACCACGCTTACCTAGCCCAATGATGCTTACATTTCGTTTCATAAAGTCACCTATATTGTCAAATCTTTGAATCAGCTTTCTGTAATAGTTCGACTAGAACACGGGTCTGTTCTGGTAACCTGACAAGTTCATCTTCACTATCATGGTGATGCAGAACCAGGGACACGCATAGTGATGAACATCCTGCTTCCTCAAGCATCATGGCTCCCCATTCCGTATGCCTCTCTGCGATAGCAAAGGGAGTATTCCACCACCTTGCTTCCATCTTCCCCCACTTTGCCGGCAGGTCGGAATTGATCCAGCCAGCCAAAATCGCAGCAACCTGGTGCCAGACTCGCAGTGTATACCTTGTTTTTCCCACATCGTGTAACAGCGCTGCTGCCAACACATCTCTATCTGAACTTGTCGAACTCACCACTGTTGCGATCTCTATTCCATGTCTCTGAACTCGATCTGGTTGGGCAAAGAAAAGATCAGTAGCTTTGCCATTGAGTGTTGACGACACGAAATCTACTTCACGCTGATCAAGCGGCCTGGCAGAAATCGCGCGTATGAACTGCTTCACTCTAGGAGCCAGGTTGGCCAAGATTAACGACATGGCGTCTTATTCACTAAGGTTATTGGATGTACCCTAATACACTAGACAATAGTGAAAAGGCAGGAGTGATCAAGATTAGACCTAGGATGTCTCCTCCAAACACCAATAATGCTAGCAGAAGCATGCCGCCATAGCGGTTGATTGGCTCAAGCATAGAGGCAACTGAATCAGGCACGACTCCCAGAAGCGCCTTCATGCCATCCAGTGGACCTAACGGGATCAGGTTGAATACTGCCAGCAAGAGGTTGATCCAGATCAATAGAGATAGTACCAATTCGATAGAGGGAATAACTGCGCCAGGGACTAGATACTCGGTAGAAAACGCACCTGGATGAAAGTCCAGCAGTCCAAAACGCATCGGTGTGGCGAACACAAACGCTTGAAGGATATTTGACAATGGGCCAGCCGCCGCCACCAGAGCCATGCTGCGCCGCGGAGTGCCCCGGAGATTGTAGGGGTTCACCGGAACTGGCTTTGCCCATCCAAACCCGCCGATTATGAGCATTAACGATCCGATTGGATCAAGATGCGCCAGTGGATTCAAGGTCAAGCGCCCGAGTTGTTCCGCGGTGCGGTCTCCCAACTGCCGTGCTGCCAGTGCGTGAGCGAATTCGTGTATTGTTAGCGCCACTACCAGGGCTATAACTCTCCCTACGATAAGTGACGGGTAACCAAGTAGATCGAGCATAATAACCTTTCTGCTATGACCCGGCGGACATTATACCACCCTTTACTGAGCCAAGGGAAAACTACTCGCGTGCTGTTCCGGATGAAGTAGAGGCGCAATTGTCACAGCCTCTTTCACCTGTTATAATTTCGCCGTTGGCTTGGGGGTACGATATGAACGGCCCCGAATAGCTTTTGTAGGAGGTACAAGTGCCACTAGATAAGGCAACAAAGACCGCTCTCATTGAGGAATATCAACTTGAGAGTGACGACACCGGATCACCGGAGGTACAGATTGCGCTGTTAACTGCCCGCATCAGGTACCTGACCGAACATCTCAAAGTGCACAAGCACGACGAGCACTCACGCCGAGGACTAATCAAGATGGTTGGACAAAGGCGAAGGCAGTTGGCGTATCTCAAGCGAGTTAGCCCAGATCGATATCAATCGATATTGCCTAGATTGGGCTTACGCAAGTAGTTTGGTCAACAGACAGGCGGGATAACCCTCCTGTTTGTTGATATGTTAAGGGTAGGTGCGGAGAGTACAGGTATTGGTGAGTGTTTCGTAGCAGGTTTCATCTGCTGCGTGCCAGTCCCCAGTCCCTGACCTCCATCGCTGGCTTTCAAGCAGCGCCACCTCCCAGATATTTCGGTCATCAACCGAATGAATTGGATGCCATGGAGGTTATACTATGAAAAACATCCTCTCTCTTAGCGCGCCTATCGGCGAGCATGAGATAACTATTGAAACCGGCCGTTTGGCCGGGCTAGCAGGCGGGGCAGTTACCGCACGAATGGGCGATACCATCGTGTTTGCTTCCGCCACCATGTCAGCTCAACCCCGAGCAGGCATTGACTTTTTCCCTCTAAGTGTTGACTTTGAGGAAAGACTGTATGCGGTTGGTCGTATCCCCGGCGGTTTCTTCCGCCGAGAAGGTCGCCCGCATGAAAAGATGATCCTGATCTCGAGACTGATAGATCGACCTCTGCGCCCCCTGTTCCCCAAGGACATGCGAAATGATGTGCAGATGATTCTGTCAACTCACTCAGTCGATCAAGAGCACAACTTGGACGTAATGGGAATCGTAGCTGCAAGTGCAGCTCTCACTATTAGCGATATTCCCTTCCAAGGGCCGGTCGCCGGTGTGCGAGTGGGTTATATCGATGATCAATTTGTCATCAACCCTCTCATCTCCCAGATGAGCAGCAGCAAGTTGGACCTTCGCCTGGCGGCGACCTCCGAAGCTCTCATCATGGTAGAGGCAGGCGCATCTCAGGTATCTGAGGAACTAATCATTGAGGCTATGAAGGAAGGTCACCGAGCAATGCAGCCAGTTATCGAACTGCAGAACGAGCTCCGTGCCAAAATTGGAAAGCCCAAGCAAGAGTACCCCTCCATCACTGTCAACGAGCGAATCGTTGAGATCGTTGGTAATCGCGTTCGCGAGCCACTTGCAAAGATGGTTGAAGAGCACCAGACACGCGATGGTCGCAATGAAGCGGTTCAATCACTGCGGGACGAGGTGCTGGCTGAATATGCTGATACTGAGACTCAAGGTACAACTAAAGAGTCGTTCAACGAAGCGGATATTCGCAAAGTGATCAGCTCGGAACTCAAATCTGCTATTCGAAAGAGAATCCTTGATGAAGGCGTACGCCCTGACGGTCGTGGATACAGTGACATTCGGGCTTTGAACGCTGACACCGGGCTCTCCCCGCGAGCGCACGGAACAGGCTTGTTTGAGCGTGGACAGACACAAGTTCTGACCTTTGCTACCTTGGGAACCGCCCGGGATGAGCAAAAGCTGGACAACCTTTATCCTGAAGACTCCAAGCGGTACATGCACCACTATAATTTCCCCCCCTACTCAACTGGCGAAACCTGGCCCCTTCGGGGAACCAAACGGCGCGAGGTGGGACACGGAGCACTGGCGGAGACCGCTCTCTTGCCTGTACTCCCTTCGGAAAGCGACTTTCCCTACACCATTCGCCTTGTGTCCGAGGTAATGTCATCAAACGGCAGTACCTCCATGGCAAGTGTGTGCGGCAGCACCCTAGCCCTGCTTGACGCCGGTGTACATATCGAAGCTCCTGTGGGTGGTATTGCTATGGGTCTGGTAACTGACGGCGAAAGGCACGCGGTTCTCACCGATATTCAAGGTCTAGAGGACCACCTGGGAGACATGGACTTTAAGGTTGCCGGCACTCGTGCTGGCATCACCGCACTGCAGATGGACATCAAGATCAAGGGTATCCCCTTTAACATCCTCTCGAAAGCGTTGGAGCAAGCATTGGATGCGAGACTTCAAATTCTTGACGTGATCGATGGCTGCATTGCTGAACCCAATCCTCTAAGTCCGTACGCCCCTCGCCTTTTGAGCATAAAGATCAATCCTGAAAAGATTGGTGCTGTGATCGGCAAAGGCGGCAGTACAATTCGTTCTCTCCAAGAGGACTATGATGTCGTAATCGACGTTCAGGACGACGGGACCGTGGTCATTGCTGGAGTCGATGGAGCCAAGGCGGAACAAGCCTCGGAAGCTATCGGCAAGTTGACTGAAGACGTGGTCCTAGGCGAGATCTATACCGGTAAGGTAGTTCGTACTACTGATTTCGGATGCTTTGTAGAAGTACTGCCAGGAACTGACGGAATGGTACATATCTCTCAACTGGCTGACTATCATGTCGAGCGAGTCTCGGATATAGTCAAACTCGGTGACGAGATTATGGTCATGGTCACAGCCATTGACCCCGCTGGTAAAATTCGTCTTTCGCGCCAGGCCGTTCTCGAGAGCTGGACCCTTGAAGAAGCGCAGTCGCGTGATCGGGTTCGCTCGGGTGGACGAAACAATCGTCGAGACCGCGGTGGTCGAGATCGGAGTGGTCGTGGCGGTCGTGATCGTGGCGGTCGTGATCGTGGCGGTCGTGATCGACGAGATCGACGACGCTAAAGTGGCGTTTCAAATCAGAAAGAGCCTGTTGATCAGGCTCTTTTTTGTTGCTTATTCCTTGAAATCCTGATACAAACACTTGAGCTTTATACCAACACAAACATAAATCGATAATACACATCTATAAGCAGGAGGAGACCATGTCAACGCCGCGAGAAATCTTCGAAGGATTCGTCCAGAACCCTCCAGATTTGGGGACAGCCAAGGGGGTATTTCAGTTTGTTGTTACCGGCGATGACGGAGGTAAATGGTACGTCGATTCCACCGGCGATACCGTAGTCATTGGTGATGGAATGCACGATGATCCCGGATGCACCTTTACTTGCGCTGACAAAGACCTAGTGGCAATGGCAACCGGCAGTATGCCCAGCCAGATGGCATTTATGCTAGGCAAATTGCGAGTTGATGGCGACATGATGCTCGCTATGCAATTGCAAAGCGTGTTTGGATAGAACTCCCACCCAAGTTCAAATAAACCAAAGAGCTGGCCCCCGACCGAGTTTGTGAAATCCTTCCCATACTTGACTTTTACTGTGCTTATACTATAAAATGACTGTGGGTCAATAACTGACCGTTGGTCATTTATATCCAGTTTTGTGCCGGAGAGTCATGCCACCAAACGAGGTCTCACGAAATCGTCGTAAGCGCGAGCGCCAACAACGGCGCAACGACATTCTTTCCGCAGCGCATTCGATCCTTCTTTCCCAGGGCATCCACAACACCACGGTTGACGATGTAGCCACGGCTGCGGAACTGAGCAAAGGCACCATCT
>JBDLKB010000030.1:0-8955 GCA_039714055.1 Chloroflexota bacterium | reverse complement strand
ACCGTGCAACCTATATGGTTGCAAGTTTCGTGCCAATCATACTGTTTCACTCAACATATAGTTAACAATAGCTGAGCAACAATAAGCTTGCGAATGCCTCAAGCCAAGCTAGAATTGTCACGGAGGTAAATTTGAATCTATCTATCATTGGTGCAGGGCTGGCAGGCAGCGAAGCAGCTCTTCAAGCAGCGGAAAGAGGCATCCCGGTGCATCTTATTGAGATGCGCCCGCTTCAGACTACTCCTGCGCATGTCACCGAGTATTTCGCCGAATTGGTCTGCAGCAATTCGCTTGGCTCTGACGATCAGGGGCGTGCGCCTGGTCTACTCAAAGCGGAATTGGGGATGCTGAGATCGTTTCTCCTGGAGATAGCCCGCAAGCACACCGTACCCGCTGGTTCTGCCCTAGCAGTTGATCGAACGCAGTTTGCAACAGCGGTGACCAAAGCCGTGCTTGAGCACCCTCTGATCACCGTCATACGAGAGGAGGCAAAAGAAATTCCTTCAGGTCCCACAATAATCGCTACCGGACCTCTCACGTCTTCTAGTTTGGCTCAAGCCCTGACAGAATTCACTGGAGAAGAATCACTGCAATTCTTTGACGCCCTAGCTCCGATCGTTTCATTCGATACCATTGACATGTCAGTTGCCTTTCGTGGTTCACGTTACGGCAAGGGTGATCCCGGTGGTGACTATATCAACTGCCCTTTCACTAAAGAGGAATACCTCCATTTCTACCAGGAACTACACCATGCGGAACAAATTCAAATGCGCCAGTTCGAGCAAGATGATGAACGGTTTTTCGAAGCTTGCTTACCGGTAGAGGTAATAGCTTCAAGGGGCAAAGACTCTCTTCTGTTTGGTCCCCTCCGTCCAGTTGGTCTCACTGATCCAAGAAACGACGACCGTCCTCATGCAGTGGTGCAACTTCGTCAGGATAATCTGGCGGGCACACTGTATAACCTGGTTGGTTTCCAGACCAATCTGAAATTCAGCGAACAGGAACGTGTCTTTCGGCTGATACCAGGACTTGAGAAGGCGGATTTCGTTCGTTTTGGTCAAATGCACCGCAATACCTTTGTAAATTCACCTACCCTGCTGCAGCCAACGCTGCAGACGCGAAAAAGAGCTGATCTGTTTCTTGCCGGTCAGATAACAGGAGCTGAAGGATACGTCAGCGCCATTGCTACTGGTCTTCTAACTGGGATGAATGTTTCTCGCCTGATGAAGGGGCAGAATCCAGTAATTCTGCCGCCAAAGACCATGCTTGGCGCTCTGGTGCACTATATCACCCACGCTGACCCTTTTCGATTTCAACCCATGAAATCAAATTTCGGTTTGCTCCCTCCACCAGAACAGCGCATGAAGAAACCAGAAAGATACGTTTATTACTCCCGACGCGCGCTTGACGCTATGGCGCGTACCATCAGAAAGAATGAATTGATTCAATAACCTGAGTCCCATCCGTAATGAGATCCCGACCTCTTGTACTGTTATTAGTTCTTTTCATAGCTGCATGTACCCAGACCTCTATTCAACGACGCCAGCCAGAGGATGTATTTGATGGTGATAGAGCATTTGAACATGTAAAGCAGCAGATGGAGTTTGGACCACGTCCTTCAGGCTCTCTAGCCATTGATGAAACAAGAAGCTACTTCGAGAACGAGCTTCAGAGTCTGGGGTGGACGGTGGAATTTCAGGAATTCAAACACAATGGGATAACTTGTCAGAACATCATCGCCCGTCTTCCGTCAGAACCGCAAGATGAAGCTGTGCTGCTAATCGGCGCACATTACGATACGCGATGGCAAGCAGATCTAGATCCCGATTATCCTGAGCAACCAGTTCCGGGCGCCAATGACGGCGCCAGCGGCACCGCTGTGCTTCTTGAATTGGCTCGAACGCTGAACACCGGCGACTCTAGAGTCTGGTTGGTGTTCTTCGACGCAGAGGACAATGGCTCATTGCCCGGCTGGGATTGGATACTTGGAAGCAGTCATTTTGTGGAGCAATTGACAACACCAATTCGTTCTGTGATCATTGTCGACATGGTTGGCGATAAAGATCTGGATATCTATTATGAGAGGAACTCGGATCTGGAGCTTCAACAGCAGATCTGGGAAGCAGCGGCAGATTTAGGATACAGTGATGTCTTCATTCCCCTACCGCGCCACTCGATTCTCGATGATCATACACCGTTTCTGCGGAAAGGAATTCAGGCGGTTGACATCATAGACTTTGACTATCCCTTTTACCACACCACAGAAGACACATTGGATAAAATCAGCTCTCTCAGTCTGGAGATAGTTGGACGAACCGTAGAATATTACATCGAGTCAAGATCGTTAGACTCGCTCTCATCATCTGAGTAATTCAATATGCAATCGAAACCAGTTATAGACCATCAAACCGCATTAATAGTGGGCACCGAGATGAAGCGGTCGCGCGGGCTGATGCCAGTGGAAGCCAGCCTGGACGAGTTGGCTGCTCTGGTAGCCACGGCAGGCGCTGAGGCAACGGGAAGGGTTTATCAGAAACTCGAAAATATCGATCCCGCAACCTACGTTGGATCAGGCAAAGTACAAGAAATCAAAATCCTGGCTGACGAACTAGATGTGAACATGGTCATCTTTGATGATGAGCTTTCTCCTCGGCATCAACGTGAACTTGAGGACGAACTAGGCGAAGACATTCTATTGCTGGATCGAACCGCACTCATCTTGGACATATTCGCCCAGCACGCACGCACCAGCGAGGGTCAACTGCAAGTTGAGCTGGCACAGCTAGAATATCGACTACCTCGGTTGACTCGCATGTGGACTCACTTGGTACGACAGGCTGGCGGTCGTGCAGGTGGCAGCGGTGGTGGTGTGGGATTGCGCGGTCCTGGTGAGACTCAGCTAGAGGTGGACCGGCGCATGATCAACCAACGTATCTCCCAGTTGCGCAAAGAACTCGGCCAGGTGCGAGCTCACCGCGCGCGACACCGGCAGCGAAGACAGCAAGGTGACATCCCATTGGTTGCATTGGTGGGCTACACCAATGCGGGTAAATCCACCCTGTTGAACCGTGTAAGCGGATCCTCGGTTCTCACAGCAGACAAGTTATTCGCGACCCTCGATCCAACCACTCGTCGGGTTCAATTACCCGAGGGTAGAAGCATGATGCTCACTGACACGGTGGGATTCATCCACAAATTGCCCACTATGCTGGTAGCAGCGTTTCGCGCCACTTTGGAAGAGGTAACTGAGGCAAACCTGCTGATACATGTGGTCGATGGAGCTCATCCATTTGCCAAAGAGCACACAGAGGCAGTCAAGGACACCCTGGCGCATCTGGCAGTCGACGATCTGCCGATGATCACCGCGCTAAACAAAATAGATTTGTTGGATGAATCAGATCAAGCCGCGTTGCACAAGGACGGGTGGGATGACCCAGTACTGATCTCTGCAGTCACTGGTGCAGGTCTAGACGATCTCCTTGCTCGTGTCGAGAAAGCCATATTCCGCACTTGGATCAATATTCGGGTGTTGATTCCTTACGACAATGGCAGACTCACTTCTCTGTTTCACAGCAAGGGAAAGATCCAGAGCGAAGAACATACGGGAGAGGGCGTTGTCATCATTGGAAGCCTGCCCATTCATCTGGTTCATCATTTCCAGGATCTATTGCTGCCTGCAGCCAACGCTGATCCACTCCCATCAGCTTCTCCCGAGGAAAAATGACTTCTGAGCGACCATGGTATGTGTACGTAGTCGAATGCCGCGACGGCTCACTGTACACGGGTATGACGCTGGATGTGTTGCGTCGTGTTGGCCAGCACAACAAGGGTCGAGGTGCTCGCTATACTGCTTCACGTCGCCCTGTTTCATTAAAGGCAGCTTGGCGCTATAGCAGTCGCGTCGCCGCAATGAAGGCTGAAGCCAGGTACAAGCAATATCCACTAAAGAAGAAGCGCTCCATGCTGTCAGGTACTGATCCATTGTTGGATGGATCACCACACGTGGTTAAGACACAGCAAGAAGAAGAAAAGGCGCCGGAACAATCCAGCGCCTGAGGTGGAGATGCCGGGAATCGAACCCGGGTCCGAAAAATTCGAGCACACACTTCTACAAGCTTAGTTAACCTATTTGGTCATCGCCCACGCTCCCGGATCAACACGGTTTGTCGTGGACTAGCCGATCGTTCTTGAGCGACCGTATCGGCGTCTGGACGCCGCATGTCGGTTTTTATGACGCCTTACCACTGACTGACCGACCAACAATCGGTGGAGGCGTGGTCTCCTCGGAGACCGGGCTCATGCTAGCTTAAGCGGCTAGCGGAAGAGCCGCATAGTTGGTGTTTTTGGCACCTATATGTGTTGCTCTGGATTAACGAGGATAGAGCACCTCGGCTTGCCATGCGTGACCAGCCTTCCCCGTCGAAGCCTGTCATCCCCATGTGCGTCCAGTATACCACATTTATGTCATATTGATGTATATTGAGTATGTTATGTCAAGTTTCACGAACCACAGGGTTTGTAAGACTGC
Source organism: Chloroflexota bacterium (assembly GCA_039714055.1). GTDB lineage: Bacteria > Chloroflexota > Anaerolineae > Promineifilales > UBA4811 > JBDLKB01. The sequence goes on along the minus strand of JBDLKB010000030.1, from coordinate 4,427 downwards.
CCAGGTTCTCGATCCATACAGTGACAGTATCTCCATCTGCTAATTTTGCCACCCCTGAAGGAGTTCCAGTCATAATGATATCGCCTGGTAAAAGAGTCATTACTCTCGATACAGATTCGACCTGAGCATGAACTGAGAACACCATTTGGCTTGTTCTTCCTCGTTGACGCAGTTCACCATTCACCCGACATTCAATGGCTAGGTCCGTAGGATCGATCTCCGTATCAATCCACGGTCCCAGCGGGCAAAAGGTGTCAAATCCCTTTGAACGGGTCCATTGTCCGTCGATTCTCTGTAGGTCTCGCGCAGTCACATCGTTGCCTAAGGTATAACCCAGTATGTGACCATCTACCTGGTCCTCTGACAGATTACGCGTCTGCTTTCCCATGACAATCACTAGTTCTGCTTCGTGCTCTACTCTCGTAGACTCGGCTGGCAGTACGATGAAACTATTGTGACCAATCAACGAGCTTGGTGGTTTGAGGAACATCAATGGACGCTCCGGAACCGGTGCATTGTGTTCCTGGGCATGAGCCACATAGTTCCTGCCAATGGCTACGATCTTACTCGGTTGGCAAGGTGGAAGAAGAGTCACGTTTTCGAGATCTACTATGGCAGATCCCATCCCCTCTGGCTCCCAATAGCTGCCGACGATCTCATGAATCATATCATTCGAGACCGCCCCCTCCCGTACCACCTTATCATCAGCAAAAAAGCGTACAAGGCGCATCAAGATACTCCCTTAAAGATCGCCAAAGAATACTTGGACTAGTGCTCATTCCAATGATCGACTATACCCCGCATGAATGATGCAACCTCAGAATCTGGAATCGCATCCAAATCGTCGAAACGAGCACCATCCATCTCAAAATCGACTCCGCCGCTACTGGAAGTACGAAAGTGCAAGTCCCGAATGACAAACTCGGGTCGTTCTTTAAGCTTTCTCTGCAGTAAGAGCTCTAGATCATCCGCCAGGGTGTGCATCACCAAATCTTCTGGCTCATCCGACGACTCGCCAGCAAGTGTGCGCCCCAACCTCTCTTTCCAATCCCTGGTTTTTGTTGTAGCAGGTTGAGCTGGGACACTGTCAACATACGGATCTGCACTCAACATTGGTTCCAAAGATGACAGTCCTCCGTCTTGAACCTGAAGCACTGCCGGTAACCCATCTTTGTCAATCATGGACTCTAGCTCCTTCAAGGCAAGAACAACAGCGCGACGCTGTTTCTCGCCGGGGATGTCAGTTGAGTGTTGATAAATGCTATCTCCAACACGAATTCCAAGCTTTCCCATGTTGCCATGCCGTACTAGTTCGCAAATAGCGACTGTTGGCTCATCACCTACATCCACTGTGCTTGATGGTGGGGGGGCATCTTCTGTCGCAGTATTGTTCTGGTTCTTCTCCTCGCTTTCCTTAGGAGGTGAAGACGCTGTAAGTGATTCCTCCAGGCGTTCTTGTCTCTTGTGATTTCTATATGATATGATCGCCCAGATGAATACGGCAAGCGCCACGATAAACAACCCCGCGGCAATTACCAGCAGTCGACCGATCTGATCAATGCTATCAATAGTCATCGTTACCTCCCTATGCGCTAACAATTGCCATAAAGCACTAGTAGCATAACAAACGCCAAATCCATCGGCTCGTCCCGTGTCGGAAAAATCTAAATCCGCATCTATGCAGAATCGATCAATCATCATGTTCGGTTTCTCGGACGGGCGATGTCCATGATTTCCGAGGCTGTCTCTTCGATCGATCTATAGGTTACATCAACAACCTGCCAGACACCCTCACGTAGTACCTGTCGAAACCAGGCTAGGTCCTCCTCTATATACTGCCGCTTGGCATAATCGAGAGCCATTCGTTGAGCCAATCTTTTGCTCCGCACCTGACGGATGGATTGCAGTCGATCCGGGTCAATAGTCAACGCCACTACTCGCCTTGAATCAGCCTGAAAAAGCTGCTTAGGAGGATCGATGCCAGCAACAATGGGCACGTTGGCAACTCTCCAGCCGCGATACGCCAGGAAAACACTTGTTGGCGTCTTCCCAGTGCGTGACACCCCAACAAGAATCAGATCTGCCTCTAAAAGGTCTTCTGGATGCCGTCCGTCATCATGGTTTACGGTGTATTCAATGGCATCAATGCGGTCAAAGTACTCATTGTCTAGCTGCTCAAACAGCCCCGGAACCGCTTTCGGAGAGATGGCTAGAGACTCTGTCAATCGAGTCAGCAATGGACCTAACAAATCGATGGTGATAACTCCGCTGCGGCGGCCTGCTTCCACCATCATCCGCCTCAATTGAGTGCTTACTAGCGTATGCACAATGATGCCGCCGGTAGAGGTAACTCGGTCGATTACTTGGCGCACAGCATCCTCGTCCTGCACTCCACCCAAACGGGTGATTTCGACGTCTTTGGTCTCAAACTGAAGTAGCGCTGCTTGGACTACGCGCCAACCTGTCTTGCCGGTTGCATCGGAGACAACATAGATGTGTAGCATGATAGCTCGTTTTGCGAGATGTATCACACAGTTTAGCAGAATTTGAGGAGGAACACTAATGGCAAAGGGTTAGCTGCACATCGTCAACCAGCATGGCGCTGGTTCCGTTTACCCCATTGTTATACGTACCGGCACGAATCTCAATGAAGGTGTCGATGTATTGCGATATATCGAATTCAACCTTTTGCCAGACACCCACTGTCAGATCCGGAGCAGTCAGCGGTACATAATTGTTCTGCTGATCATATGTGCCGAAATAGAAGTAGTCGCTGTCGGTGTCAATCGAGATTGGTTTTATCCACATGGACCAGATCATTGAGCTGCCCAGGTCATCAGGAAGATCAGCTAACTGGGCCACAGAAGACCAGCTCTGGATGTTTGCACCTCCAGGCAGAATGCCAATAGCCATACTTCTTGAGCCAGAGTGGGCATCCTGCGAGTAGTATTGAACGTAATTATTCGTAGCCCAAGAGCCGGTGGATTCGAAACCAGGGTTCAGCAATATCTGCTCACAGTCTGGAGGAGGTGGTGGCGGCGGAGTCGGGGTAGGAGTTGGAGTAGGATCAGGGGTTGAATCTGGCTGCGCCGGTCTAGACTGGGATCTGAATACCAATGGTAAATAAGATTCATTATCAGCCTGACCTACCAATACAATCTGTTCAAGTACAGGACTACTCTGCCACTCAAACCAGGTTACTCCTTCGTGTACCAAATCCCAACGCAGTCTGTAAAAACCAGGAGTGCTAGGAACCTTTACCTGTACATTTGATAGAGCATAGTGAGCACCAAATGACCCTGTTTCTCCTATCTGAGTGCGCAAGTCATCACTTGGGGGTAGGCTTAGCTTCACTCCATCCATAGTGTACCAACTGTACCCAACACGAACCGGATTCGAGCCTCCCGCATCCCAGGTCAGCGTACCCGCGTTGGCAAACGACATTGCCACGTTGTGTGTTGATCCAGGTTGCACCTTGACAGGAGGGATGTGATTCTCCCATCGCACCTGATACGCATCATGGTAGGCAAGCATTTGGTTCCAGGTTCGGGTACGGATGTCCGGAAGCCGCGCTGTCATCTGTTCTCCAGGACATACTGTGTTTCCGTAGGTATTGTGACCAGAGATGTTAGGTGTGTTGACACCGGCAATGTCACTCGATAGCAAAGGGTTGATGAGTTGACGGCTCATGGACCATGCTGATATTCTCACTATCGCGTCAAGAACCGCGTTTGGAGGGCTGATGCCGCCATTTGCTGCACCGTCATACCTTCCAAGGTTCCCGATACCAAGCGTACTCGTATTGTATCCAGCAGTGTGTGCTCCAATCACATCTGCGCCGCCGGCTCGCCCTTCATAGATGTTGCCGTATTGATCCACCAGGTAGTTGTAGCCAATGTCACCCCACCCTAAAGCAACTGCATGGTAATAGTAAATCGCTCTCACGGTCTGAGCTGGATCGGGGTCGTAATTGCTGGTTACAGTGTGATGGATGATTATCTTCTTCACCGGTGCGTACTCGGGTGTCCAGGTCATCCAGGATTCATTTGCACCCCAAGCTGACCTAGGAATGACTGAAGGTGCTGGTACGTCATCAGCCATTGACTTTGGTGCAAGGGATGCTGATTTGGCTACTGCCTCCTTTGTAGTAGGTCCTCCGCTAGCATCAATGTTTATCAGCTCAAACTCGACCAGTTGCGGACTTTGTCCTAAAGAGTTCGCTATCAATGAAAACCGTGCCTGTGACTCTGAGCCATTGGCAACCGGCAATAATTGCTCACCGTAATAGGTGGAAGCGGTAGGAAGTTGTTGCGATGCATCCTCCAATGGGGCGTCAGTGGCAATGTCCCTTCGCGAAGCCTCATCAACCATCGCATCGTCTGCATCAATCCCGGTCCAACTCGTCCATTCGCCACCGGCTGATTTGG
>JBDLKB010000029.1:0-9035 GCA_039714055.1 Chloroflexota bacterium | reverse complement strand
TCCGGTGATGATTGCACCCACCAGGAATAGATGTCGATGTATCCAACGCGCGGAAAGCCAAATCGCTATCAGCGATCCTGCAAACCAGGCTAGCGGGATAAATGTCGGATTATCAAACACCTGCTACTGCTTTTGCCGCATTGAGAGTAAGTTCAACCCACGTTGGTTTCAGGCTGGCGCCTCCAACCAGCGCTCCATCTACATCTGGCTGTTCCATGAACGAAGCAACATTGGCTGGCTTGACACTGCCTCCGTAAAGGATGCGAATCGACTCAGCGGTATCTTCACCAAACAGTTCAGTCAAAGTGTTGCGTATGACTGAGCCGATCACATGCTGTGCCGTATCCACGTCGCATGCTTTCCCTGTACCAATAGCCCAGATAGGCTCATACGCCAGGACCAAGCGCGAGGCTTGTCCTTCCGCTACACCTGCCAATGCCGCACGTACTTGATTCGCCACGAAACTATCGGTTGATCCTGCTTCATTCAATGCCAGGTCCTCTCCCACGCAGACAATTGGTGTGAGATCGTGTTTCAATGCTGCCAGCACTTTGCGATTCACCATTTCGTCTGATTCGTTGAAAATCGTACGTCGTTCGGAGTGACCAATGATCACATGTGAGCAATATTCCCCCACCATGTATGGCGAGATTTCCCCGGTATATGCGCCCTTTTCTTCATAGTACATATTCTGAGCTGCCAACATGATGTCTCCACCATCAAGCAAGTCAGCCAAGGCATACAAAGAAACGGCGGGAGGTGCGATGATCTTCTCGACACCGGTAATGCCTTCAAGATCCTCTCTTATCTCTGAAACGAACCCCGTCGCTTCCGCCACTGCCATGTTCATTTTCCAGTTTCCTGCCACTATAGGTGTTCGCATCGGACCTCCTCGAATGAGTAAACTAGCGTGATTATATGTTACTGATTGCACTCATGACAACACTCAGGCTATGATCAAATTAGTCAAATCATATATGTGCAAAATACTGCAAACTCAGCGTTGACATCGAGTTTCCGACTGTTATAATTTCAAGTCGCAATTTCAAGGCAAATTAGCAGGGCCACATCAGAACGTGGGCCTGTTTGTTGTGCCAGGACATCTATACGCTTCTAGGAGGAGCTTCCGAATGGCAAAGTATCGTTGGACAAAGTCCTATGCCCGCATGTCGGATACGCTAGAGTTGCCGGCGTTGATCGAGGTTCAGCTTAATTCATTCAAGACGTTTCAGAAACGCGGGATGGAAAATCTATTTGACGAGATATCTCCCATTGAAAGTTATAAAGGTAATCTGCAGCTCTATTTCCCTGGCAACAGTGATGAAGCCAAAGAGTTGGGGTTGGAATGTTGGTTCGATGATCCCAAGTATTCCGAGGAAGAGTGTCTTGAGCGTGACCTGACATACGCTGCTCCACTCTACTCCAAAGTCGCATTGCGCAATAAAGAAACTGGACAAATGATCGTCCAGAACATCTTCTTGGGTGACTTTCCACAGATGACTGAAAGCGGCACCTTTGTAATCAATGGTACCGAACGAGTCGTTGTAAGTCAGCTTATCAGATCTCCCGGTGTCTATTTTGACGTTGATGAAGAACTCACCACCGGGCAAACTTTGGCCAAGTGCAAATTGATCCCCGATCGCGGTGCTTGGATGGAGTTTGAAACCAGGAAAACCGATTATCTAACCCTCAAATTCAACCGAAAGCGAACCATTCCCATTACCCTTCTCTTGCGAGCGTTAGCTGCTATCGATGATGGTCTTGATTCCGACATACTTACAGAGGGAACAGACGAGGAAATATTGGCGCTGTTCGAGAATGTTGACACTAATCCTGATCGTCAGTTCATTCCCGCTACCATCAGACAGGAACCGATCTGGGAACTGAAAGGAAAAAACACCATTGCTCAAGAGGCGCTGATCGAATTCTACCGCCGCATGCGACCTGGTGATCCTCCAACATTGGATAACGCACGAGGTTACCTCGAAAGCCAATTATTTGACCAACGACGGTACGATCTTGAACGCGTTGGGCGTTACAAGCTCAATCAACGATTGCGTCTTGACGATGATGTACCTTTGACTCATCGAACGCTCTCCAAACACGACATTGTCAAACTGGTTGAGCGCATGATCCTCATCAACAATGGTCTGGAGGATCCAGATGACATCGACCATTTGGGAAATCGTCGTGTCAAGACCGTTGGTGAGTTGATACAGAACAAACTACGCGTGGGTTTACGCCGCATGGAGCGTGTAGTGCGTGAGCGCATGTCAATCCGTGATCCAGAAGGCTTGACACCTATTTCGCTCATTAATATTCGCCCAGTAGTCGCAGCCATGCGTGAATTCTTTGGAAGCTCCCAATTAAGCCAGTTCATGGAGCAGACCAATCCTCTTGGTGAACTTACTCACAAGAGGACCTTGTCCGCTCTGGGACCTGGTGGCTTGCGACGTGAACGAGCTGGTTTCGAAGTAAGAGACGTTCATCACAGCCATTATGGCCGCATCTGCCCCATTGAAACACCTGAGGGTCCCAACATTGGTCTCATCGGGCGATTGGCAACCTACGCGCGAGTAAATGAGTTTGGTTTCATTGAGACTCCATATCGTCGCGTAATGCAAAGTCTTCCCCCCTCGGATGAGCGGTTGATCGGTCGTATTGTACGCAACCGAGTAGTGGATCCCGATTCCGGTGAATTGGTTGTAGATGCCGGAGAGGTTATAGACAAGAAACTACTCAAGCGCATTGGCAAATTGGATATTGAGCAAGTCGATCTGCGACCCTTTGTAATCGGTGAGACAGTATACCTATCTGCTGATGAAGAAGACAGATACTCGATTGCTCAGGCTAGTTCTGAGGTCGATGAGCTAGGGCAGTTCGTCAGAGACACAGTTTCATGCCGCCGCAATCAAAGCTTCTTGTTCACCTCTATCAATCAGATTGATTTCAAGGACGTTGCACCCAGACAGGTGGTTGGAATCAGCGCCGCACTCATTCCTTTCTTGGAGCATGACGATGCGAACCGCGCTTTGATGGGTTCAAACATGCAGCGACAGGCAGTCCCATTGTTGCAGCCAGACGTTCCTATAGTTAGCACTGGTATGGAATTTCAGGCAACCAATGACTCTCGCCAGGTGGCGATGGCTGATGTTAGCGGTGAAGTTACTAGTGTTACAGGTAGTAGTATTACCGTTCGCCACGACAACGGCACCAGAGTATACAAACTCCGCAAGTTCAATCGCTCGAATCAGAGCACATGTATTGACCAACGTCCCGTTGTCCGCAAAGGACAACGGGTAAAGCCAGGTGATGTATTGGCTGACAGTTCATCCACCGATCATGGTGAATTGGCTTTGGGCCAAGATGTTCTCGTCGCTTTTCTCTCCTGGGAGGGAGGCAACTTTGAGGATGCCATCCTTATTAGCGAACGCCTGGTCCGTAACGATCGCTTTACTTCAATCCACATTGAGAAGCATGAGGTCAAAACGCGTGACACCAAACTCGGTGCTGAAGAGATCACACCTGACATTCCCAATGTAGGTGAGGAAGCACTCAAGGATTTGGATGAATTCGGTATTGTGCGCCTCGGTGCTGATGTTGGACCGAACGATATTCTGGTGGGAAAGATCACACCAAAAGGCGAACGCCAATTGAGCCCAGAGGAAAAACTACTCCGGGCCATCTTTGGTGAGAAAGCCCGAGAAGTAAAAGACTCATCATTGCGTTTACCGCATGGTGAAAAGGGCAAGGTCGTTGATGTCACTATCTTTACTCGTGATGACCACCGCGATCTTCCTGCTGGTGTGGACAAGATGGTGCGGGTGAGTGTCGCTCAGCGACGTAAACTCACTGTCGGCGACAAGATGGCTGGGCGTCATGGCAACAAGGGTGTTATCTCCAAGATCGTCCCGGTTGCCGATATGCCTTTCCTGGAGGATGGAACGCCTGTTGATATCATCCTCAATCCTTTGGGAGTTCCGGGCAGAATGAATATCGGCCAGATCCTGGAAACACATCTTGGCTGGGCATCTGACCGACTTGGTTTTCGCGCCATAACACCAGTGTTTGATGGCGCCAGTGAGAATGAGATCAAGGCTGAACTGGCACGAGCCTGGCTTATGGATCGCGCCTGGTCTGATGTCACTGAGTGGGCGTGGACTTGGCTGAAACAAAGCGACAATCAGCAGGTATTTGAAGATGACGAATCCGCTCGACGCGCCTTTGTTGATAATTGGATGGGTGACAACGATACATACAATCCAGGTCAGGCTGCCATTGATGACCCTTATCTTCGCGACGTTGTACTCAAGGGTTGGTTGAACCAAATTGGCTACAATGCCGATGACTTGATTGCTAGCGGTAGGGCAGACATTTCCAAGGAAGATTGGGCACCGATGGATAAAGCGGTCATCGATGTGTGTCGGCGTGAGTGGGTTCGCTATATGGCGTCCCTACTCTTGCGTGAATATGACACAGCACCTGACTGGCTATCATTCGATGTAGACAAGTTATCTGATGACGAGATCAATGTCAAGGTGTCTGAGATCACGTTGCGCGCCGGATATGAGGAGCCTGGGGTTGGGAAGCAGACACTCTATGATGGACGAACCGGTGAACCGTTTGATCAGCAGGTAACTATTGGAATCATTCACATGCTCAAGCTGGCTCACCTGGTTGAAGATAAAGTGCACGCGCGATCGACTGGTCCTTACTCGCTGGTAACACAGCAGCCACTCGGTGGTAAGGCGCAGTTCGGTGGACAGCGTTTTGGTGAGATGGAAGTTTGGGCTGTCCAGGCTTACGGAGCAGCGCATACATTGCAAGAGCTACTCACCATCAAATCAGACGATGTACAAGGACGTGTTAAAGCTTACGAATCTATTGTTAAGGGTGAACCAATCGATGAGCCGGGCATACCGGCCTCTTTCCGTGTATTGGTCAAAGAATTACAGAGTCTGGGTCTATCTGTCGAGGCAACTACTGACACAGGCGATGTCATCCAATTTAGCAAGGAAGAAGACAAGACAAAACGGCCGCAATTTGGACATGGACTTCTTGGTCTGGTTCAACGTGGTCAATCGCTGTGACGTTGACACTCTAACTTCTCTCTGTTAGAATTTTCCGACGTCTTAATCGGGTGGTATTCCTCAGTGATGGGGAGTGCCAATTGAATAAACGCATATAGACAGGAGGCCACCTGCTCAACAGGTGGCCTTCTTCAGCGCAAAGAGACATTGAAGGGGCGGCTTTGGTCGCCGAGGTAATCAAGTTTGGAGGTTTCTGTGCCGACAATCAACCAACTGGTCCGAAAGGGTCGCAAGACAAAGAAAAAGAAGTCAACAGCACCGGCGCTTCAATATACGTTCAACTCGTATAACCAGCGCCGAACATCCCAGCCCAAGGGTGCGCCCCAAAAGCGAGGTGTGTGTACTCAGGTACGTACCCAAACACCCAAGAAGCCAAACTCTGCGCTTCGAAAGGTAGCGCGTGTTAGGTTATCAAACGGTATCGAAGTTTCTGCCTACATTCCTGGAGAGGGTCATACGCTGCAGGAGCACTCGGTGGTTCTCATCCGTGGTGGTCGTGTAAAGGATCTTCCTGGTGTGCGCTATCATGTCGTGCGAGGAACACTCGATTCGGATGGTGTGAGTGGACGTTCAAAGGGTCGTTCAAAATACGGCTCCAAGAAACCCAAGTAGTTTGCAAAGGGACTAGAAAATGGCTAGACGACACGTACCCGAAAAGAGAGAAATTACACCAGATGTCCGCTTTAACAGCGTGACAGTTACTATGTTTGTGAATCGTCTTATGCGCAGTGGGAAAAAGAGTACTGCATTCCGCATCATGTACGATGCCATGGACCTGATACAGGATAGGACCAGCCAGGATCCTCTAGAGTTGTTTGATCTTGCGTTGAACAACGTAAGGCCCATCATTGAAGTTAAGCCCCGCCGTGTCGGTGGTGCCACTTACCAAGTGCCTGTTGAGGTAACACCTGAACGAAGAACCACGCTTGCGATGCGATGGATTCTTGCTGCTGCACGCAGCCGCTCCGGCCGAACCATGGCAGACAGGTTGGCGAACGAACTGATGGATGCCGCCAAGAACCAGGGTACCGCTTTCAAGAAGAGAGAGGACACCCACCGTATGGCTGAAGCAAATCGCGCTTTTGCGCATTTCCGTTGGTAATCTAAAGAGTTTTCGTTGATATCATGACCCGCTCTCACCCGCTCGAAAAGATCCGAAACATCGGAATCATCGCGCATATCGATGCCGGTAAGACGACAACTACCGAACGGGTGCTGTATTACACTGGAATTACGCATCGAATGGGAAATGTCGATGCTGGAACCACAGTTACAGATTGGATGGTGCAGGAGCGTGAGAGGGGTATTACCATTACCGCTGCCGCGATTACCACATTTTGGAACGATCATCAGATCAACATCATTGATACTCCTGGTCATATTGACTTTACCGCTGAGGTGCAACGCAGTTTGCGCGTTCTCGATGGTGGAGTGGTGGTGTTTGACGCTGTGGCAGGTGTCGAACCGCAGTCTGAGACTGTATGGCACCAGGCGGATCGATATAGTGTCCCTCGTTTGTGTTTCGTTAACAAGATGGATAGGGTAGGGGCAAAATTGAATCGTACGGTTGAGATGATCTCGGACCGCTTGAGCGCTGAACCAGTTCTGATCCAGATTCCTATCGGTGTTGAAGGAGGATTTCGCGGCGTCATTGATCTCATCGAGATGAAAGCGTTGCTCTGGGATGACGATGATCTTGGCGCTAAATGTCGCGTTGATTCAATTCCAGCTTCGCTTCAAGATGAAGCAGAGTCAGCCCGAATTGAGATGATTGAGCGGGTCGCAGAAACAAGCGACGAACTCACCCTTAAATACCTCGAAGGTGACGTTATCGAGCCTGAGGAATTCCACGCTGCTCTGCGCAAAGCTACCTTGAGCGGTCGAGTAACGCCTGTTTTGTGCGGTAGCGCTCTACGCAACAAGGGAGTGCAGCCGCTATTAGATGCTATTGTTAATTACCTCCCTTCGCCTCTCGAGGTGGAAGCGATTGAAGGTGTCAATCCCTACAGCAACAAGAGCGAAAGTAGAACAGCCGATGACAATCTGCCGGCAACGGCACTGGTTTTCAAGATCGCTACGGACACCTATGCCGGTCGTCTTGCATATCTGCGATTGTATTCTGGTGTGATCAATGTCGGGCAAACCCTACTGAATCCCACAAAGGGAAAACGCGAGCGATTGAACAAGTTAGTACGCATGCGTGCCGATCGTCGTGAAGAGGTAAAGACAGTCTATGCTGGTGACATCATTGCTGTTCCTGGCTTGAAGCGAACCTTCACCGGTGACACGCTTTGCGATCCCAAGGGACCGATTGTTCTCGAGAATATTTCCTTCCCGGAACCGGTTATCTCTGTAGCTGTAGAACCGAAAACAACGTCGGATCAGGAACGCATGGTGGATGCACTCAACCGCCTTTCGGAGGAGGATCCAACCTTCCACATGCGAATTGATGACCAGACCGGTCAGATGTTGATCTCTGGAATGGGTGAATTGCACTTGGAAGTATTGGTCAATCGTTTGCTTCGAGAGTTCAAAGTCCAGGCGAATGTTGGAAAACCTCGTGTGGCATTCCGTGAATCCATCCGATGTCCCGTCCATCATGCCGAAGGGAAATTCGAACGGCAAGCCGGCGGGAAAAGCCAATTTGCAGGTGTCACTCTTGATTTGATGCCCCTTGAACCTGGTACAGGCAACCGATTCACATCACGCACACTATCAACCAATCTACCTCAACATTTCATAGCCGCAGTCAAGCAAGGTGTCTTGGAGGCAATGGAAAGCGGGGTTCTCGTCGGATATCCGCTTATTGATGTTGAAGCTGTACTAGTTGATGTTGACTATCGGGAAGAAGAGTCAAACGAGGTTGCATTCAAAGTCGCTGGTTCTATCGCATTGCGAGACGGCATTCAACGGGGCGATCCGGTTCTGCTCGAACCAGTCATGCGAGTTGAGGTTGTTGTCCCAGAAGAATACACCGGTGAGGTATTAGGGAATCTATCAGCCAGAAGAGCTGATATCGGCGGAATGGAACCGCGATCCGGTAGTCTTCAGGTCATCAATGCAATAGTTCCGCTAGCGGAGATGTTTGGTTATTCCACGCACCTGCGATCCATGAGTCAAGGACGTGGTGTGTTTACTATGGAATTTGATCATTACGATCAAGTAGATGAAGGATTTCTTCAAGCCATCTTGGATGGCGGTGCCTATTGGGCGAAATCATAAGGTAGGAGATTTAACATGGCGAAGGAAAAGTTTGTACGAACCAAGCCACACGTAAACGTGGGCACGATCGGTCACATTGACCATGGAAAAACCACGCTGACAGCAGCCATCACCAAGGTGTTGGCGCTGCAGGAAATGGCAGATTTTCGTGCATTTGACACGATTGACAACGCGCCGGAAGAGCGGGAGCGAGGTATCACCATAGCTATTGCTCACGTGGAATATGAGACGGAAGCGCGGCACTATGCGCACGTTGACTGCCCGGGGCACCGTGACTATATCAAGAACATGATCACGGGTGCAGCGCAGATGGACGGAGCGATCCTGGTAGTGGCGGCCCCTGACGGAGCCATGCCCCAGACGCGAGAGCATGTGTTGCTGGCGCGCCAGGTGGAAGTACCAGCGATGGTAGTCTTCCTGAACAAGGTAGACATGATGGACGACGAAGAGCTGTTGGAGCTGGTGGACATGGAGCTGCGCGAGCTGCTGAATGGCTACGGCTTCCCCGGCGACGACATACCCATCATTCAGGGTAGCGCGTTGAAGGCGCTGGAGAGCAGCAGCACTGATCCAGAGGCACCAGAGTACGCTTGTATCTTTGAGCTGATGGAAGCAGTGGACAGCTACATTCCCACCCCGGAGCGAGAGCTGGACAAGCCCTTCTTGATGCCTATTGAGGATGTGTTCAGCATCAAGGGACGAGGAACGGTGGTGACTGGACGA
>JBDLKB010000028.1:0-9037 GCA_039714055.1 Chloroflexota bacterium | reverse complement strand
TGAGTACATGGAGGAGTTATGTGAGCTCTGCTGGACAGGGGGTTTTGACGTACTGGCGCATTTTGATGTGGTCAAGCGCGTTTTGCCCAAGAATCACACAGTTGCTGCCTGGCCCCGTGTTGTAGAATATATGCGCGATGCACTGCGTGGAATGGTAAAGAATCAGATCGCTTTGGAGATCAACACCTGGACAGTGAGAAATGGCATGAGCGAAACCAGTGCTCCTGGCTGGCTTGTTTCAGAATTCCGTCGCATGGGTGGTGAAATGGTAACCTTCGGATCCGATGCGCACTATGTCAATCATATCGGCTCGTATTATCCGGATGCTCTCAATGCCGCCCGCCAAGCCGGTTTCACCGAATGGACTATATTCAAGCGCAGAGAGCCGATGTCAATTCCGTTTGCTTAGGTTGGATAGGTGCCTAGTTGAACACCAATGTATATCCTGACTAGTGAGTAAGACTTTTACTATGAAACAAGATCAACCAAAACGTCGCCCCGAATGGATCAAGGTGCGCTCACGGTCGAGCGCAAAGTATGATCGGATAAGGGAGCTAGTCCGAAAGGAATCATTGCACACTGTGTGCGAAGAAGCTCGATGTCCTAACCGCAGCGAATGCTGGGGCGAGTCCGGAACAGCCACATTCATGATCTTGGGTGATACCTGTACTCGATCATGCAAATTCTGTAATGTTAATACAGGACGTCCATCAGCTATCGATTGGGATGAACCAAAACGCATCGCCAATGCAGTACGTATCATGAACCTCAATCATGCTGTGATCACCTCGGTTACCCGAGACGACTATCCTGATGGCGGTGCCCTTGTTTTCGCTCGTTGTATCGAGAGAATCCGCCAGGTTCAACCTGAATGTACCGTCGAAGTATTGATCCCCGATTTTCGTGGAGAGATTGATTCACTTAACACAGTGATCCAGGCGAAACCCGACATCCTTAATCACAATGTTGAGACTGTTAAACGATTATTCCGTGAGGTCCAGCCACAGGACAAGTACGAATGGGCAAAAGCTACCCTATGTAACGCCAAGAAGCTGAATCCTGATCAAACTACCAAGAGCGGGATCATGGTAGGTTTGGGTGAGGAATTTGACGAAGTGGTCGAAACTATGAGTGATTTGCGGGAATGGGGAGTCGACATACTCACCATTGGTCAATATCTGCAGCCTACCAAGCATCACCTTCCTATTGATCGCTATTACCATCCTGACGAATTCGAAAGCCTACGCGCCATTGGATACGAGTTGGGTTTCTCCTGGGTGGAAAGCGGGCCCCTGGTGCGTAGTAGTTATCATGCCGCAGAACAAATGGGAGCCAAAAAACCTCCACAGCAAACGAGTCCTCACAGTAAATAGCGTGCCAACGTGTTCATGATAAAATGACAAACGGTCCTAACCTATGAGTGACATCGACTACCTTTGCATCGGTCACATTACCAGAGACCTCCTGCCTGATGGCGAGAGCATTGGCGGAACGGTTGCATACAGCAGTCTGACAGCAGCGGCGCTGCAACAGCGGGTGGCGATTGTTACCAGTGCTGAACCTTCGTTTGTCGATAGTTGCTCACTCAATGGAGTAAATCTGTATAACGTTCCATCAACTAGAACCACGACATTCAAGAACATTTATCAACAAGGTAGTCGGACACAAACCCTGCAACAAGTCGCCAGAAGGATATCCATTGACATGGTTCCAGAGGAATACACCAATCCAAGAATCCTACACTTGGGCCCTGTTGCCGATGAAGTGGATGCATCCATATTGAGGAGAATCAATGCAGATGTCATTGGATTCACTCCGCAAGGTTGGCACCGCAAAAGTGGTGCCGGCAAGAAAGTGCTGTTCAAGGTTTGGAAAGATGCAACAACTTATCTTCCTCTTGCTTCGGTGGTGATAATAAGCAAGGAAGATATCGACAACGGCAGGACTTGGGAATTGTACCGAAAGTATTGCCGCGTTCTGGTAGTTACCAACGGAAAGGCTGGTTCTGATGTGTATTTTCGCGGAGAACAGCGGCACTTCCAACCACCAGAGGTTGTTGAAATCGATCCAACCGGTGTCGGTGATATTTATTCTGCCGCCTTTTTTGTGAGATTCCTTGAATCCGGCGGAGATCCATGGGAATCTGGTCGATTTGCGACGTTAGTCGCAGCTCAGACTGTAACCCGTGAGGGGCTATCCTCCATTCCTCTTGCGGAGGAGATTGCATTGGCTCGTGTATCCGGACACTAATTAGATTATTCACGCTGATGACAAAGATTTATGCTCTAGCAAATCAAAAGGGTGGTGTTGGAAAGACAACCACTGCCATAAATGTGGCATCCTACATCGCCCATAGGGGTTTGCGTGTGCTGCTGGTAGACGCCGATCCTCAGGCGAACGCCACATCTTCTCTTGGTCTGGATAAGAATCAGGTCAAGAGCACGATTTACGATGCTTTGATCAACCAGGCATCGTTGGAAGATGTAGTGCTGAGAAATCCCAGACTAGGGATGTCATTGATTCCTAGTAATCCTGATCTGGCTGGTGCTGAGGTGGAGTTGGTAAACCTAATTGGTCGAGAGAAGCGACTGCAGCGTGCCCTGTCAACTGTGTCTTCTCGGTTTGATTACATTATTATTGATTCTCCACCGAGTCTGGGATTGTTGACTGTAAACGCTCTTACAGCAGCACAAGATGGAGTGATTATCCCTGTGCAATGCGAGTATCTTGCACTCGAGGGACTCACTCAACTCACCAAGACCCTTGGCCTTGTGCGAGCACATCTGTACCCAGGTCTTCGAATACGAGGACTTGTAATGACAATGTACGACGTACGTACTAATCTATCCCGACAGGTCGTAAACCAGGTAAAGCAACATTTCGGCGACATGGTATTTCGCTCGATCATCCCCCGAACGGTCAGGTTGAGTGAAGCTCCGAGTTACGGCGAGCCGATATTAACCTATGACCCAAAATCTGCTGGAGCTTTAGCGTACCAGGCTCTAGCTGATGAAATACTTAACGGTGACGGTGTCTCTGAATCGCACTAGTGCGACTCAGGTTGGAGGTTTATTATGGCAAAGAAGAGAGGTCTTGGACGGGGACTTGCTGCGCTGATTCCCTCAGATTCGACTGATGACTGGGAGACCAAGACCAAAGAAACGCCAGGCTTGATCTCATTGTCAGTTGATGAGATACATCCCAATCCTATGCAGCCTCGCACTGATATTGGCGAGGATCAACTTACCGAGTTAGCTGCCTCAATAACTGAGCATGGCATCATCCAACCCATTATCGTCAGTCAAACCGATGACGGCTACCAGATGATAGCGGGAGAGAGACGTTGGCGTGCTGCGCGTATTGCAGGTCTCGAGGAGATTCCTGCGGTGGTTAAGGAAGTTACTAGCCAGGAGCAATTGGAGATAGCTCTGGTTGAGAACCTGCAGCGTGCAGACTTGAATCCTTTGGAAGAAGCATCCGCCTATCGTCAATTGATGGATGAATTTGGTCTGTCTCAAGACCAGGTTGCTGAAAGGGTAGGAAAGAGCCGGTCAGCCGTTGCCAATACAGTCAGACTGCTGCTGCTTCCTTCAGAGATCAGAGATGCGTTGTTTGATAACCTGCTTACTGAGGGTCATGCCCGTGCTTTGTTACCGCTTCCAACTGAAGACTCTCAGGTTGCTGCTATGAGGACGGTTACCAAACGGCAGCTTAATGTGCGCCAAACTGAAGAGATGGTACGTCGTATGCTGGGCGAAACCACAAAGCGCAGAAAGCAAACATTGCCGCCAGAGTACGAACATGTACAAGAAGAGTTGCGTCAAGCTCTTGGAACCAAGGTAACACTTACCAAGGGCAGGAAAGGCGGACGAGTGATCATCCATTACTACTCTGACGAAGAACTAGATGAGTTGGTGAATAGAGTCAAGCGCTTCTAGCACCTGGACTAACAGATATTTGACATAACAATATAAAATTACAGTGAGGATAATTATGGACAAGAGTTGGGACTCGATCCCGGAAATGACCATCGACACCGAAAAGTTATATCAGATTACGATTGAAACTGACAAAGGCAATATCGAGCTGGAGATGTATCCAGAACATGCTCCGCGAACTGTCAACAATTTCGTCTTTCTAGCTAATCAGGGCTTCTACGACGGGGTGAAATTCCATCGCGTGATTCCTAATTTCGTGATTCAGGGCGGAGATCCGACAGGCACCGGTCGAGGAGGTCCAGGCTACAAGTTTGGAGACGAGGTACGTGGCAATCCTCTTAAACACGAACGTGGCGCGATTTCGATGGCAAATGCCGGACCCAACACCAATGGCAGCCAATTCTTCATTGCCCACGCACCCCAACCCCACCTTGATGGCAAACATACCGTGTTTGGCAAGGTGGTACGAGGTATGGATGTGGTGGACTCTATAGAGCAGGGCGAGGTGATGATACAGGTAATTGTCTCAGAATAACCCGTCCAGAGAACCGCGAGTAAAGCATCTAGCTCGAGTGAGAACAAAAAAGGGGAAGAACTCGTTCTTCCCCTTTTGCAATTAGGGTCGTTTCCTACTGCACTATTACCTGAACTGGTCCCAACATGTTGGCACAATAGCCATCATGGAAGCAGATCCGTAAATACAGGTGATAGGTACCAGCAGATGTGATGTCAATGTGATCACGCCAGGTTTGCGGTACCGAAGTCTCATTTGACCAACTCTTCTGGAATTGACCTGTTTCCGCAACCCATGTTCCCAAAGCGGCATAGGATATATCTGTACCGACTGTACTGATATCCCAATTGAACCAAATTGCCTGACCTACGCCGTAAGGGCCCGGTGCACCTTCGACCAAGTAACCATTAGGCACCAAACCTCGGAAATCCGGTGTAGGTGCTGGTGTCACTGTGGGCGGTACCGCAGTTGCTTCTGGCGTTGGGGCTGGAGGAGGTTGCACTTGCGGAATGGCATCGACATTGTTGGCAACAACAATAGGTCCGTACACCCAGGCTGGTGATCCGTTATAGGTTACCTGCCACCAACTGATATATTTACCAATAATCGGTGCTTCTTCTCCCGATTTGAGAAAGCCGACTTTGGGATATTCTACTCCAGGTCCGGTGCGTACATTGACTCCATCAGCCCCGGCAATCAAGTGCGGGTCTGTTCTCTCAGGAACCGGAGTCTCTGTTGGGGAAGCCTGAGTTGGCTCTGCCGTGGGCTCAGCCGTGACGGTTGGCACTTGTGTGGCTGGCTCAACTGGTGGTTCGACCTCCTCTACTTGAGGAGGTGGGAGAGTTGGTTCAGTCTCCTTTTCTGTTGCTGGTTCTACTACTGTCGTCGGTGTTTCATCCACTTCCGCTGGCTTGGATGATATCTGGGACAGACCGTACCAGACTATGGCGATCAATCCGATTACTGCCGCAATGATCAAACCAATTCCGATGATTGAAGATGCTGATAATGTGTTCCTTTTCATGATTTACCCACCATTAGGATTTGAAATGACAGACAATTATAACCCAAATACTGTAGAGACAAATACCATGCCTGCACCAATGTCTATACCTGGTTATCCACAGAGGAGGGGCTGAGTGGTAAGTGTATGGTGAAAATCGTTCCTCTATTCCCGACATTGGATGTAACTGATATCTCCCCGTTGTGCGCATCGACTATCTGCTTCACTACTACCAAGCCCAATCCCGTCCCATGGATACTCCTGCGTTCTACCTCAGGGAGGCGATGATACGGCGTAAACAACAGGGGGATTTGTGAAGCGGGGATTCCTATTCCAGTATCTGCTACAGATATTAAAGCACTGTGATCTGACTCTTGCTTCAATGAAACGCTGATCTTGCCCCCGCTGGGAGTGTATTTCGATGCATTCGTAAGCAAGTTGTCCATCATCAACGTGACTAGTTTTCCGTCGAATTCTCCAATTATCTCCTCATCTAGAGAGAGCTCCCAGTCGATATCCTTCGTCCTTTCTCGGAACTGCAACTCGGTCACCGACGCCTCTACTACCTGTGTTAGATTTGCTTTGTTAAACTGTGCCAGATGTTTGCCGGCTTGGCTCCTGGCATTCACTAGAAAGCTGGATATCAGTGCTATCAAGCGATTAGTGGAGCTCTCAGCAATATCTAGCAATTCACATGCGTCATCCGACAGATCAAGCCCGGAATCTTCTTTCAGCATAGCCAATGCTGTCTTTGCAGTTGCCGCTGGACCCTTGAGATCATGGGTTATCATGGCGTAGAACGATTCCCGTGCTTGGTCCAGTAGGAGTTGAGAGTTGATTCCACTGCGATGAATCATCGCTCGGTCGAGAACAAAGAGAAACTGGTCTAGTGCTCCTCCTGCCAGTAGATCTCTCTTATAGATATATCCATCTGCTCCTGATCGAATGGCCGAGGCAACAGATGCCACCCCTCCCACGCTGTCGATAGTTACTATTGTTGCGTAAGGGTTTGCTTCTCTAAGGTGTTCAAGTTGCTCAAACACATTAACCCCCGGCAGATCTAGGTCCAATATCACAAGATCTACCTCTAAAGCATCTCGAACTGTGTCTGCATCAACATTGGCTACCAGCGACACTTGGGCACCTTGGTCCTCCAGGATACGTGCCAATAGATCACCAAGTGGAGTGTCGTTGGTAATGCCTAGAATTCGCTTCTCGTCTAACATAGCGCAAGAATCTTAACAGGTTGGCATAGCAAGTTCAAATCAGCATCATCTGGTGGATATCATCAGTGGTTGACTGAACCCGGATCACTGACTCTCGTCATCGGTATTGCCCTGCTTAATAATCATAGCTGCGAGAATGTGCTTGCAACGAATGGGGAACCGCTTTGTGTAGGTGTGTTGAAAGTCAGGGCAGGTGCAATGAATTGTTTCAAGGTCGACGATGTAACGCTCGCCCACTGCGAATTTGGTGTCACTTACCTGCTCCAATTCTGAAAGGGTGGATTTGGCGCGCTGCCATCGCTTGCCTTCCTGGTGTGCTACATAGATTTTCTCGGTCTGTTGACGAGTACCTTCGACTTCAGACGGAGACACCAGTCTGAGATCCAAATAGGGAAACATGGAAGCATTAGCTTGGAATTGCCTCAACACCTTCCAGGTATCCTCTCCAGCATTCGCTGTGTTACCTGAGATTAGTATATAGGCGTTCATGTTGCTCATTCGAAGAATCACCTGCTTCTTGTGCATCTTCTCAGCAACTAGCCATTCCATTGCCTCTGTGGCAGCGATGATGGTAGTTTGCTCAACGCTCTGTGCGACATTCAACACCTGCGCATGAACCGCAATTTGCCTGTTGGCACCCATGTCTGTGATAGTAAATCCCGTTACGCTTATTCCCTTTTCCACCATACCGAATGCGTCAACCACCAGTTGTTGGCTTGGTTCTATTGAAGGGCGGTCCCGGAGACTACCTCTGGGCACATGATTCGACTTGAATGACGAGAATACCATCTTGTCCCGATTTTATCTGTGAACGGCACAAGTGCACATCAATGATCTACAAATCAATTATAAATACACCTAGTCACCATAAGTCATCCTCTTGACACCGAACAGGTGTTCATATTATAATGTATTAGTCGAACAAATGGGCGATAAATAGGAGGTTGCTATGCCGAGGAAGAAAAAGAAGACCCTGACAAAGCGACAGAAAGCCATACTCGATTTCATCCGCTCCTTTCTCACCGAGAATGGATTTCCCCCAACAGTTAGAGAAATTGGGGAGGCGGTAAGCATCAGTTCCACCTCAGTCGTGAGCTATAATCTCAACCGTTTGGTTGAGAGAGGGCATCTCCTGAGGGAAAAGGAACTATCGCGTGGGCTTAGATTAACTAGCGATATACCATCGCTATCATCAAGGGTAGGTTTCACCCGCATTCCCATGGCAGGTCCCATTGTGGCAGGCGAACCGGTCGAAATCGGTGAATCTGTGTTCGATGAGGAAGATGCTATTGAGCTATCGAATGATCTTCTTGCACATCACGATGATCTGTTCGCACTCAAGGTACGTGGTGATTCTATGATTGATGCCATGGTAAGCGATGGAGACATCGTAGTGATGAGACCGCAGAAGGAAGCGCGTGATGGAGAGATGATTGCTGCCTGGCTTACTGACAGAGATGAAACTACGCTAAAGTACTTTTATCACGAGGGTGGTAGGATCAGGTTGCAGCCGGCTAATCCAACTATGGATCCGATCTTTGTTGATCCCTCAGTGGTTCAGGTTCAAGGAAAGGTCCTGTTAGTCGTTCGTCAGATCAACTGAGCTCATTCCACATAAACTTCGACACGTTCGCCCGACGTTTCATCGGTTATGTCGGCAATGCAGCCGTACGCGCCAGTCTTGACCTCGGAGATTACATCGTCGATGTTTAGTCCCTCTATCTCAGGCGCAAACTTGGCTCCCATCTTTACGCCCACATTCACTAGTCCAATGGGGATGGTAACATTAACCTTGTGTTGACCCGTGGTTAGATCAGTTACTCTCACTTTCAACCATTTTGGTTCTGGGTGGTCCGCTGATTTTGGTCTTGAGCTAGCTTCCAACGCCTGCAGCAGTTGAGCTGCGTCTTCTGCTGAAACCTTGCCCTCTGAGAGCATCCTCAGTATTTGCATTCTTTCTTCTGATGTAGCCATTCCGATTCTCCTTTCAACGACTTTTAGATTATATATTCCATGAGAACTAGAGTGCGAGCCGGTTTGAATCCCGCTTCTAGAAGGTAATTATCCGTTACAGGATCATCTGCTGGGTGGTCGGCAAACAAAGGCTGCCAGTTTCTTCGATCTGCCTCTGTGATAGCTGTTGAAAGCATCTGTCTGACAACTGAGCCCTTGGTACCAGTCATTGACCGAATTGATAGTCGTGTCATGACCCCAGACTTACGTCTCAAATCCACATAGCTAGATACCCTCTCCATTCCAGTTGGAATTGCTACCCAACGCAGCATAGATTCACCTGATATTGATTTGATCAGACGCGAAAAGATGGAGGGATTAAGGTCAACTTTCGAAAGCGGGT
>JBDLKB010000027.1:0-9122 GCA_039714055.1 Chloroflexota bacterium | reverse complement strand
TGGCAGGCAGTTGTCACTCCAGCGGAGACTGGTTTTCCATTTGTGCCCCTGCCAGGAATTATTGACCGACTGACCAATGTCTTTAGCGCAGGCATTGTCGGCTCAGATACTAGCTTTCCTGTGATCCTATTTGGCGGCTTGGCGGCAGTTGGAATCACAAGGCCCATCTTTCGATCTAGCATTGACGAACGCAAAAGACGCGTAGGGACATCGCTTATTCTGTTTATCTGGGCTGCTGTACCAGTGATTCTTTTGTACTTGATATCATTCAATCGCCCTTTGTTTACCGAAAGGTATCTAATTTGGACGCTGCCTGCCTGGATACTACTGATCAGTTCCGGTTTGGTAATGTTATACGACGTGGGCAAGGGGTGGCGTTGGCTCTCATTGGCGCTGATTAGCCTGCTGAGTATTGTAGGTTTATCGAAAACAGTTGAACAATGGACAGTGCCAGTTCGCGCAGATTTTCGCCAAGCGTCGACCCTGATTGAACAAGAATACCATCAAAACCAGTTGATCATGTTCCAGATTCCTTACCTCAGGTCCACTTTCGACTATTACACTCCGAATCTCACATACAATGCAGTTGATGGTCCATACACCAACTATGGCGACTCCGAAGAGCTTGTATCGCATCATCTGGATCAAATCACAAATGGTTATTCGCAAATTTGGCTTGTACTTTCAGAATCAGAGATGTGGGACAGGCGAGGTTTAACTCTTGCCTGGTTTCAGGAGAACGCACGCCCTTTACAACAGCATGACCTGCATAGGGTTCAAGTGTTTCTGTGGGATAAGAATCTACCCTAAGTGGATTTCGGATGCCTATTGGCTTCGTAATGATGATATAATGCATTGTTATTTCCTGTCATTGCAGGTGAAATCATGTTACTAAAAATGGTAAAAAAGGGTAACGGCCCTCGACTAGCATTGCTGCCCGAGCCTGACCCAAATCAGATGGCAGAGACCCTAGTCGCCTTTGCGAATGCTGATGGGGGCACCTTGTTGATTGGAGTAAATGACAGCGGTCGTGCAACAGGTCAACTTATTCCCGATGAACTCGATAATGCATTGCGAGAAGCAGTGTCGTTGTGCTCTCCTCCTGTCACTACATCAGTTGATCCAGGTGAGTTGCCATCGGGTCTAGTCATGGCAATCAAAGTAGCACGAAGCGGAAGGTTACACAGCCTCGCCGATGGTCGCATTCTGGTGAGGCAAGGAAACGAGAACCGGGCTCTAGATGGAGCATCAGTCAGCAAACTTGCCTCTTTGAAATCAAGTGAAAACTTTGAAGAGGAGATGGTTCCCGGCGGCGTGCGAGAACGTGATTGGGATGAAGAAATAGTCAATGAATATCTGGACAAACGAGAAGAGAGAGGCGCAGCTCGCACCACGTCCGTTGATCAGTTGCTGATCGAGATTGGAGCTCTCACAGAGCACGGTGTACCAACCGTTGCTGGAATGCTGCTCTTTGGCAGCAAGCCTTCAAGTTTCTTGCCCCAAAGCAGTGTCACCTTTGTCAAATTCCCCGGCACAGAATTACGAGCAGAGAATGGCTTGGCGGGATATGGCAGGCGAGAAGAGCTTCACGGGCCTTTGGCTCGAGTGCTAGAGAGAATATGGAATATCATCTGGGAAGAGATGAGTGTGGGATCATCGGTAGATGATCTGGTTCGCAAGGATGATCCATCTTACCCCCGATTCGCTGTTCGAGAAGCGCTGGTAAACGCTGTCGCACACAGAGATTATCAGATAAAAGGCCGGCGGATTGAGATAAGGATGTTCTCGGACCGACTGGAGATCATAAGCCCTGGAGGGCTCCCAGGTTACATTACCGTTGACAATATAGTAGATGAGCACTACTCGCGAAATCCGCGGCTGGTCAATGGTCTATTTCACTGGGGGTTCATCGAGGAACTAGGCTTGGGAATAGACCGCATGATTGAAGAGATGGTAGAAGCCGGTCAACCCCCACCTACATTTAAGGCTACCCCACATTCTTTCTCGGTGACTTTGCACGCGAAAAAGATTCGTCCTCCAGCTCATAAGTGGGAAAGGCGAATGAATGATCGTCAGGCAAAAGCGCTGGCATTCATCCGGGAGAATGGAAGTATCACCAACCGAGAATATCGGGGAATTTGTCCTCATGTTTCGCCAGAGACCCTACGATTGGATCTTGCTGATCTTGTAAAAAAGGCAGTTCTGCTCAAGATTGGGGCAAAAAAAGGTACATATTACATCCTCAAATAACAATATCCCAAATATATCCCAATTTGGATTTGGGATATCGTGAGTCGCTGGCATTGACTCAATGATGCCAGTCGCCAACCTCTCTAACTTTAGGTAAAATTCCGCAGGTTTCGAGAAAGATTATCCATGCACGAACTATCAATAACGAAGCATTTACTTGAGGTTGCACTCCGGCATGCTGGTGATGCCGAACGGGTCACGCAGTTGAATCTAGTGATCGGAGAACTCTCTGGTTTTGTCGGCGAGTCTGTGCAGTTCTATTGGGACATCATTACCAAGGATACAAAAGCCTCTGAGTCGCGTCTGAATATCAGAAGAGTGCCGATTGAATTTCGATGTCAGGAATGCTACCACGAATTTTCACCTGGCAGTGATGAATTCGTATGCCCTTCGTGCGAGTCGCACATTTTAGAGATTGTGTCAGGTAAAGAATTCTCTCTTGAGAGCATTGAGGTAGAGTGAGAAACAAATGAATCGACAAGTTACGGTAGTTGAAAACATCCTAAGCGCAAATGATCAGATTGCGGAAAGAAACAGAGCAACACTGGATAGCAACCGGGTGTTCTCAGTCAATCTAATGGCTTCACCAGGAGCTGGAAAGACCAGTGTGATTACTAGTACAGTTGCAGCGCTACAGCAAGACACGCGGATTGCCGGGATTGATGGCGATCTTGCCACGTCTATTGATGCCGACAGAATGGCTGCCATGGGGATTCCTGCAGTACAAATCAACACTGGCGGGTCCTGTCACCTCGATGCATTGATGTTGAATAAAGCCCTTGAACAACTCTCCCTAGCTGATGTTGATCTTTTACTGGTAGAGAACGTAGGGAACCTGGTGTGTCCCTCCAGTTTTGCTCTGGGGGTTCATTTGAACATTCTAATCGCAAGTGTGCCTGAAGGTGACGACAAGCCTTACAAATATCCTGGTATGTATCAGGGAGTTGACGCGGTATTGCTGAACAAGATCGATGTCCTCCATGCTTTTGATTTTGACATGGAGTACTTTGAGCTTGGAGTCCAGGCATTGAATCCAGGTTTGATGTTCATGCCGATCTCTTGCACAAGCAATGAAGGAATGGACAAATGGATCGGATGGCTTCGCCAACAAGCAGCTGACTATCTCATTTCTCTGGGAGAAACCGGTGCAATACGTTGACGAATTCCGTGACGAATCGGCGACAAAGAACATCATTCGCCAGATTCATGACACGATCACCCAAAGTTGGACCATCATGGAAATTTGTGGCGGTCAGACTCACAGTATCGTACGGCATGGTATCGATCAGCTACTCCCTGAGCAAATCGAGTTGGTTCATGGTCCGGGATGCCCTGTGTGCGTGACCCCGCTGGAGATAGTCGATCAGGCGATATTAATTGCGAGCAGAGAGGATGTCATCTTTTGTTCATTCGGCGACATGCTTCGCGTGCCTGGCTCAGCAAAAGACCTTTTCCAAGTTCGAGCAGAGGGCGGTGACGTACGCGTCTTGTATTCTCCGCTAGATGCAATCAATGTTGCGACTGCTAATCCAGAGAAGCAAGTTGTCTTTTTTGGCATCGGTTTTGAGACCACAGCTCCGGCGAACGCGGGTGCAATCCTGCAGGCACATGCCATGGGCATCGAGAACTTTTCCATTCTCGTTTCTCACGTTCGCGTTCCCCCCGCTATTCACGCTCTGCTCTCCTCTCCTGAAAGCAGGATTCAAGGATTTCTAGCCGCAGGGCATGTCTGCACAGTGATGGGTTATCATGAGTATCACTCCCTCGCTGACAAGTTTGAGGTACCCATTGTGGTTACCGGATTTGAACCAGTTGACATCACACTTGGTATTCTCGCCGTGGTGAATCAGCTTGAGAATGGACAGAGTATTGTAGCAAATGCGTACCCCAGAGCAGTGACTGAAGACGGCAACCAGGGTGCGCAAGCGATCATTTCAAAGGTGTTTGAAAGCACCGATCGCAAATGGCGTGGGATAGGAACAATAGCTGATAGCGGCTGGTCAATCAGAGACACCTATGCGCAATATGATGCTGCACTTAGATTCGACACTGGGGCATTGCAGGTGCAAGAGTCCGACATGTGTCTAGCGGGGCAAGTACTACAGGGTTTATTGAATCCGGAAGATTGTCCCGCATTTGGAAGCGAGTGTACACCGCGCAATCCGTTAGGAGCACCCATGGTGTCAGCCGAGGGTGCCTGTGCTGCCTACTTCACTTACAGAAGAGCGTCAATTGATGAACAATAACGACACGAAATTCAATTCTTGGAGCTGCCCGCTTCCACTCCGCTCGTACCCTTCAGTGGTCCTCAGTCACGGAGGTGGCGGTAAACTCTCTTCGGATCTCATCCAGCATCTATTCCTACCCGAGTTCGATAACCCAATCCTAGCTTCAATGAGTGACGCGGCAGTAGTTCAAATCAACGTTCAAGCAGATACGCGAGTTGCTATATCAACCGATTCGTACACGGTGACACCATTATTCTTTCCAGGTGGCGATATCGGCAAACTAGCAATTCACGGTACGGTAAACGATGTTGCTATGTCGGGAGCAACTCCGATGTACATCACAGCCGCTTTCATCCTAGAGGAAGGACTCCCCATGGAGACGCTTCATCGGGTAGCGGAGAGCATGGCTGAGGCTGGCGAAACCTCTGGAGTCTCGATAATCGCAGGCGACACCAAGGTTGTCGGGCTCGGCCACGGAGATGGCGTTTACGTGAACACCACAGGGTTTGGAATTGTTCCTGAGGGAGTCAAGATAAGCGTTGATCAGGCCAAGCCAGGTGATGTAGTGCTGGTGAGCGGTGACATTGGTGATCACGGCATTGCTATCCTTTCGATTCGCGAAGGGCTGGAATTTGAATCACCAGTACTTTCAGATACTGCTCCTCTTCACACTCTGGTGAATGCGATGCTCGCAGTGTCCAAACAGATACACTGTCTGCGCGATCCTACCCGAGGTGGATTAGCGGCAACATTGAACGAGATCGCGGCAGCATCAGGTGTAGGGATACACATCGATGAGAATTCGCTACCAATCGCTGGTCCGGTGCAAGCTGCATGTGAAATGCTAGGCCTAGACCCATTGCACATTGCCAATGAGGGCAAGTTGGTAGCAGTGGTACCTCAAGAGATTGCGGAATCGATATTGGAGAGATTGAAGCAGCATCCATTAGGAACGGGGGCTGCAATAATCGGTCAAGTTGTGAGCGATCACCCAGGCATGGTTGTAGCCAGTACAGGAATTGGTGGGCGACGCATTGTTGACCAGTTGGTGGGCGACCAGCTTCCTCGCATCTGTTGAGGATGTCGAGGTAGGTATTGAACCGCCAGTATTTCCATCTTGTATTGAGCTTGACGTTAATGTATAGTAAAAAGCTACAGGCGTAAAATAAATAATAGTATGAAATCAGACAAGACACAGGATACCAGCGCTGCTTCGCAGCTTCCGCCAGTACATCAGGCGGTATTTACCCGCGCCCAGGGTCGTGGATGGGTCACGCACGACCAAATCCTAAAAGCCATTCCTGACATCGCAGAAGATATCGATAGCCTGGAGAGCCTGATGTCTGCGCTTCAGGCAGCCAATATTCCCATACTTGATGACCCCCCTCAACCAGGAGCGCCTGTCAAAGAAAAACCAGCGAAGAAGGTTCCCAGCCTTGACGAAGAAGCCCTGGTGCTGGCAGCCGACATGGACGATGGTGTCGGTGTCTATTTCAAAGAGGTTGGATTCATTCCACTTCTCACCAAAGAGCAAGAGGTTGACCTAGCACAGAAAATGGAATCAGGCGAGTTTGCAGCAGAGCGGTTAAACGCAGCAGACGATGGAGATCTATCCTTTTTAGAGCGTAGAGAACTCGCTAATACTGTCCGGATTGGCGATGAAGCATTTGACCACTTGGTAACTGCGAATTCACGTTTGGTGATCAGTATCGCAAAAAAGTACGTGGGAAGAGGTCTCACCTTTCTCGATCTGATCCAGGAAGGTAATGTTGGATTGCTTCGCGCAGCGAGGAAATTCGACTATAAGCGGGGACACAAGTTTTCTACCTATGCAACCTGGTGGATCCGGCAGGCAGTGACACGTGCAATAGCTGATCATGGACGAACTATTCGCGTGCCTGTTCACATCGGGGATCAGCTAAACCGATTGATGCGGCTGGGGCGTGATTTGACACAGCATCTCAATCGCCAACCCACAACCGAGGAGCTGGCAAAGTACTCGGGACAACCACAAGAAAAGATTGAGCAGATGCTTGAATACGCCAGAACACCAGTTTCTCTTGATAAACCTGTGGGAGAGGACGGAGACAGCCTCCTCGGGGATTTCATCGAAGATGAAGAAAGCGAGGCGCCGGTAGATCAGGTCACTCAAGTCATGCTGCGTGAAAACCTGATGGATGTCATCGACACCCTGCCCCCAAGGGAACAGCGCATCCTCAAACTACGATACGGATTCCAGGATGGCCATAGTTACACCCTGGCGGATATTGGGCAACGTTTGGGCATTACCAGGGAGCGGGTACGGCAACTTGAGGCACAGGCATTGACACGGTTGCGCAAACCCGAGCGGACCCAGGACCTGGAAGACTTTCTCGACTAGCCTTCTTGTTGTTTAGGAAAAGCAATAGAGAAGGTTGACCCCTTTCCCAACTCACTTGCCACTTCGATCTTGCCCTTGTGGGCATCCATGATCTGCTTGCAGAGTGCAAGACCGAGACCAGTGCCGCCAAAGTGGCGCGTCATGCTGCCATCCACCTGGTAGAAGCGATCGAAGAGATTCTCCATTTGATCAGGGGCGATACCAATTCCATCATCAACAAAGTCCACCCAGACAAAGTCATCATCCTCGCGTGAATGGATAGAAACTGTGCCGCCATTAGGGTTGAATTTGATACCGTTCTGAACCAGGTTGTCAAAAACCTGAGTCACCCTGATTGGATCAGCCCTCACCTGAAGCATGTCATCGATATTGTGATGCAGCACAACATTCGCTGCCACCGCTGTAGCAGCAGCGGCTTGGATCACTCGGTCAGCCACGTCTGTAAGAATCACAGGCTCCAGATTCAATGTTTCATGCTTTACAGTCTCTACAGTGAGTATCTCATTCACTAGGTGCGTAAGAATTCCGGTTTTTTCCGAGACTATTTTGAGGCTCGAAAGTTGACTCTCACTGATCTCGCCCATTTCACCAGCGATAAGTAGGCCAATGTATCCTTGAATAAATGTGAGTGGAGTTCTTAGCTCGTGCGACAAATTCTGGATCATTTCATCTTTCAGCCGATCTAGCTCTGCCAACTCATCAATCACTCTCTGTTGATCAGCCACATGCTTCTGCAATTCCGAGTACAAAGTAGCATTCTCGATTGCCATGCCCAACTGTCTACCGAGAGTAGTAAGAACACGATTTTGGTCTTCGTCTAGGATCTCGTCAGACTCGGCGGGAATCACAAGAACACCGTGTTCCGTCTCGCTGCCAACAAGTGGCACCGCAACCAATCGAATCGACTGCATTTCAGATGTGTCAGGAAACGGTGAATCAACCGCCTGTCCAGATTCGATTGCGCGCCGCATGATCTCTTTAGCCCACGGCTGACTGGTAATTATGTACTCGAGCGATGATGGAATGCCATGTTGATGCTCAAGTTCAAGCGAGCCAGTGGAATGAGAAACAAGCATCACTGCCCCAGCTGCATACCCAGTGATTTCGGGCAACCGGTCAAGTACATTGTTCAGGAGAACAGGCAGTGAAAGTGTCTCGCTCATTGCCATTGCTAGAGAGTACAACGCCTCAAGTTCCGAGTAACGCTTTCTCAAACCTTCGTACAATCTTGCGTTTTCAATAGCTACAGCCGCCTGCGAAGCCAGAGCAAAGAGTATGTCGGCTTCATCCTCTGTGAACGATGCTAGATCACGTTTGTTGACCACTTCGATCACACCGATGACCTCTTGCCGAGAAATCATGGGCGCGACCAGGATATCACGGGTGACAAAGTCTGTGGCATCATCCATGCCTGAATACCAGCGCGGGTCGCTAGACACCTGATTTACCACAAGAGGTTTCCCAGTCTTGGCAGATTCTCCTGCTAGTCCTTCACCCCATGGCACACGCTGTCCGATATACTCATCCGCTTTTGGTCCGACTACTAGCTTGAATACCAAATCGCGATTTGGCTCTTCCATCAACAGGAGTGAACCACCCTCAGCATTCAACACCTCAGTGGCCTGATTGATGATCAGATCAAGCACCCTATCGACTTCGAGAGACGAAGATAGAACTCGTCCTACGCGACCCATTGCGGTCCAGAGATTCGCCCTCTGTCGCAGATGCTCCAAATTCCCAGATGTTGACTCTTGGTTTTCACTTAGCATTGATACTAGTCTCAGATTAAGAATCTTGTTTACAACGGTGCTTGAACTTTAAGCTGCTTGATTGAGGCTAACCGCATATGCCAGACTAGTTATGAATGGAGCATGCATTACACCAAACTCGGTCACGATTCCTGACACATATTTGTTTGGCGTCACATCAAAAGCAGGATTTCGGGCGCTAGCACCATTCGGAGCGATTTGTTTCCCGAATACTTGAGTAACTTCGATCGATGGACGTTCCTCGATCGGAATGTCATCTCCAGAATTTAACTCAAGATCAATGGTCGATGTCGGAGCCACTGAGTAGAAGGGAATGTTGTTCTCCTTGGCGACAACTGCAAGTTTGTAAGTTCCAATCTTGTTTGCCACATCTCCGTTGGCAGCGATACGATCAGCACCTACTAACACCAGATTGACTTGCCCGGTACGCATGAAATGACCAGCAGCATTGTCAGCGATCAGATCATAGGACACACCAATTCGATCAAGCTCCCA
>JBDLKB010000026.1:0-9177 GCA_039714055.1 Chloroflexota bacterium | reverse complement strand
CTTGTCGTTTTGACAAAAAGGGCAAAGCATTATCAGAATAACTCCTCTATACAAATCCCAATTCGAGTAAGGAGCTCCTTAAAGGTGCACCCCCGTCTCACGAACTAGTGTTCGACGCCATATGTGGGACGCAATCATCCTTGTCCCCCCACATATGGTCGAAAAAGGGGCGCTAAGTATAACATGCCAAAAATCTGGTCGCAAGGATTCACACTAAAAATTTAACCTTAAAAAAGGACTCCCCCGGACTGCGCGCTTCAGACCGGGGGAGCAAAGGAGGGGAAGAATCATCTGGCAAGCTGCCAGCGAAGAAACGCCACAACTGACCAGTTGATGCTGAAACATAAACAAAACCCCAAAATAGTGAATTAGTATCCTAGTTAACGGTGCCTCAGGAATGTTGGTAGATCGAGATCATTGCTGTCCATCTCCCGAACCGATCGGGAAAAGATGGAAGGCTTGTTGTCAGATGACATAGAGCTGCTTGCACTTGAATCCGATGACATCAAGCTGGCGACCTTGGGCTGCTCTTTAGTATCTTCTTTGGTTTGAGAAAAGATACTCGGTGTTGACTGTGAGCGGGAGCGCAGAGATGACAGCTCCCGTCGTGGAACACCACGCTCGAAACCGGTAGCAATGACGGTGACTCGAACCTTGTCCCTCATAGTTTCATCTACCACGGTACCGAATATCAAATTGACATCGGGATGCGCGGTGTTGCGAATGATGGCAGCAGCCTGATTGACTGCATGCAAACTCATGTCGGGTCCACCGGTCACATTAAAGAGGATGCCGCGAGCGCCGTCAATTGAGATCTCGAGCAGGTTGTTGTTGATAGCAGCTTCAGCAGCCTGAATAGCTGCATCCTCACCTTCACCCGTACCTACAGCCATCAAGGCTGCACCGCCGACCGACATGATGGCTTTGACATCGGCAAAGTCCAGATTGATCATACCGGGAACGGTGATCAATTCGGAGATACCTTGAATGCCCTGACGAAGCACTTCATCCGCCATCTTGAATGATTCGGAAAGCGAAGTGCGCTTGTCAGCCATGTCCAGCAAACGATCATTGGGAATGACGATCAGGGTATCGACATGCTCTTTGAGAGCGGAGATGCCTGACTCGGAAACCAAAGCTCGACGGGACCCTTCGAAAGTGAAAGGCTTGGTGACAACGCCGATGGTCAATGCACCAGACTCGCGGGCAACATTGGCTACAATCGGCGCACCGCCGGTGCCGGTACCACCGCCCATTCCTGCGGTGATAAACACCATGTCCGAGCCTTTAAGAACCTCCCGCAAATCCTCAACTGATTCCTCGGCAGCGATTCGCCCAACTTCAGGGTCGC
Organism: Chloroflexota bacterium; assembly: GCA_039714055.1. GTDB lineage: Bacteria > Chloroflexota > Anaerolineae > Promineifilales > UBA4811 > JBDLKB01. Next base: position 7,826 of record JBDLKB010000026.1, on the reverse strand, counting down.
CACCAGAACCAAGTCCGCGAGTGCTCTGCTCACCAACGCGGACGCGTTTGGACGCGTCGCAGTTCATCAGCGCTTGTGCGTCTGTGTTTATTGCGACAAATTCAACTCCTAGGATGTTCTCTTCGATCATCCGGTTTACGGCATTACCACCGCCGCCGCCAACACCGACTACGCGAATGTTGGCGAATCCTTCATGTGCTCCTGCTGTTTGATACATCTCCCTTACCTCCTATCGTTCACTACTATCTGGGAATAAAGCACGAATAAAATGTGTAATTCTCTTACCCCACTGCCCCGCAGTACGACGCGGTTTCAATGGAGCGTGTTCCTGTAATCCCCACCGCAGCAAGCCAACGCTTGTGGCATAGGCTGGACTGCGAATGGCATCAACCAGACCGTAAAGGTTCATGGGCTGAGCGACCCTTACGGGCATGTCGGTTATCTCTTGCGCAAGTGAGCTCAATCCTGGCAACTGTGCCGCACCACCGCACATGACCAAGCCAGCCGAGAGCAAGCCATCATATCCTGACCTCTTTGCCTCTTGCATAATCAAGGTCATTATCTCAGCCATACGAGCTTCAACTACCCCAGTTAGATCCTTGCGCGAGATTCGTACCGCGCCACCATCGCCAAACGGTTGCAGGTCGAAGGTCTCGCTTTGGTCAACATCTATAACCTGCGCGTGACCGTGTTCAATTTTGGCTCTTTCAGCCGCGTTAAATGGGAGCCGCAGACCCACAGCCACATCATTTGTCACGTGGCTCCCACCAACAGGAATGACTTTGGTGTGCCAGATCATCCCTTCGATGTAGATGGCAAGATCAGTGGTCCCTCCACCGATATCAGCAACGATCACACCCATCTCTTTTTCAGTTGCAGTGAGGACAGATTCTGCTGAAGCGATAGAGTTGAGCACTAACTCATCTGCTTGCACTCCAGCTCCCTGGACACACTTGCTAAGATTCAGCAGCGATGTGAGTGAAGCGGTGACAATGTGGGCTTCCACCTCAAGCCTAAATGCATGCATGCCTAGTGGGTTGCGTACTCCGTCCTGACCATCCACAGTGAATCCACGGGGAATGATGTGGATGATCTCTCGACCATGCGGTATGGAAACAGCACGAGCGCTATCCAGAGCTCGGTCAACATCCTCGGCGGCAATGCCCTGATCTCCACCTATGGCAACTACTCCGGTGCTGTTGACTGAGGCGATGTGCTCCCCCGCGAGACTCACGTGAGCGCGGGTGATCTTGTATCCCGATGTTCGCTCAGCTTTGGCGATCGATTCGGATACTGCGGTTCCCGCTTCTGCGACATCGACCACAACACCCTTTCGCATACCTCGAGAGGGTGCAATTCCCACACCCACGATGCGGAGATCGTTATGATCATCCAACTCTCCAACGACGGTACAGATCTTGGTGGTGCCGATGTCTATACCTACTATAACCTGCATTAATATAACTCCATTCCAACTCGGTCAGCTTATCCGGCTGGTCAAATTAGTTTGTAAAATGGTTTCTCCGTATTCATAACACTTAGGTATTCCAGCCGCAGTCCACGTGACATCAAATCCTCAACAATGGCATCGACAACCGCCAGCTTCTGATTCATATCAGGACCATAACCGAGGAATACCCGAAACTGACGCGGATCATCATATGCCAATCCGTTTTGACCGGTATATGAAAGAGCAGTGATCCCACTCTTTAGTTCATTGACTTGAAGCGCGGCTTCGACTATTCCATCGGGCAAGCGATCACCGATATGTACTGGCACGTCATCTTCGCAGGTGACAGTAACTAACCCTGCAGCTCCGCCACGAGCGTGCATGAATACGCCGTCTTCGTCTATCCAATATCGTCCGCCTTTTTGCACCCAGACCAGCACCGGCTGTCTGTCATTAGCGACGACCAGTACTCGATTAGGCCAAGCGATGTTGACTGCGGCTCTTTGAATGTTGGGCAGACTGGCAACTCTATCTGCTACTTGATGCGGATCAATGAAAAAGATGTGAACACCGTCGACTTCACTCGCCTCAGCAACCATGACAGTTGAGGATGAGTTGTCAGCAGATACCGCGGCTCTGTTCACTATGAATTGTGGTCTTGAGCCAAGCAGATAAAGAGCAGTGGCAGTTGCCACTAGGATAAATAGACTGATCCAGCGGGAGCTGCGCGAGATTGCCTGGACTGCATTGCTGACTTGAATACGCCAAGTCAGGGCATGATCCTCTCGCGTGTTGTCTTGCCGAAGATGAGGAGACTTTGACAAGTCATCCCAGGTTACCGAGGCAGAAGCACGCGTCACTGGTCGCCTGCGGCGGGCTGGCGGACGTGGTTTACGGCGTGATGTGTGTCGCTTGCTCACGCTGTATCCTCCGAGAAATGGGTAATTAATTGTGACTTTTCCACAGAACGCTCAAGGGCAAGTTCGATTAAACGATCGATTAGTTCAGGGTAAGGAAGCCCGGTCGCTTCCCAGAGTTTGGGATACATGCTGATTGAAGTGAATCCGGGAATGGTGTTGATCTCGTTGATATAGATTTCACCGGTGGTCTTGTGCATCAAAAAGTCAACCCGACCTAGCCCAGCGCCATCAATGGCTTTGAATGCAGCGACCGACAATTGACGAACGAGCAACATCTGAGCGTCAGTGATAGGAGCAGGTATAAGCAGTTCCGAGGCATCTTCTTTGTCATCAAGATACTTTGCCTGGTAATCGTAGAATTCACGGCTAGGTACTATTTCGCCCGCAATGGAAGCAATGGGTTCATCGTTACCCAGAACACTGCATTCGATCTCTCTGGCGTCTATACCCTGTTCGGCAACCAATCGACGATCGAATTGTGCCGCGACATCGATGCCACGCTTTAGTTCATCACGGTTATCACATTTGTTTATTCCTACACTGGATCCCAGATTGGCAGGCTTGGTGAATATGGGATACGCCAACGAGGATTCGATGCGATCCAGAATAGGGTCTTTGTTCTGCTCCCATTTCGAGCGGACAATCAACTCGTAAGGCAATACTGGTAGACCTTCAGCTATCATGACCTTTTTGAATACAACCTTGTCCATGGCAAGGGCAGATCCGACTACGCCAGCGCCAACATATGGAATGCCTGCCAATTCCAACAGTCCTTGCACCGTGCCGTCCTCACCATAGGTTCCATGTAGAACTGGGAAAATCACATCAAGCTGCTCGCCCCGCTGAAACGACATTTCCTGATCAGTTTCTCGCTCCAACTTGAGCAACGCCTTCTGATTTGGATCACTCAAGAGGGCTGCAGTCTCACCTCGACCATCGGACATGAGCACCCTCATAGGGTCTCCACCAGAGATCCAACGACCATTCTGAGTGATTCCAATGGGTATCACTTGATAGCGTTCCTTGTCCATAACGCTCATGACTGAGGCAGCCGAACGGAGTGAGACGTGATGCTCACCAGACCGACCACCAAACAGGACACCTACACGCAGTCTACGCTTCACAATGCGTTACCTCCGGATCCAGATGCGAACAAAGGTAAGCAGTTCCTCCTGGGACTCTAAATATATTTGTTGCTTGATGTATGCCATGCCAACACGAGCAATAACTGCTTACCTCGACCATGAATACACCACTATGCGCAACTCTCACTTCCAGTCTCCAATCAATTCGACTTCGGGCTCAAGCTCTATGCGAAAGCGGCGATTCACCTGCCGCCAAGCCTTTGCCATTAATTCCCTTACATCTTCCGCAGTAGCTTGATCATCGTTGACAAAAAAGTTGGCATGGACCGGCGAAATGTGCGCCCCGCCAATGCGAAAGCCCATCAGACCAGCTTCTTCCAGCAGACGACCGGCAAAGTCCCCTTCGGGATTCTTGAACATGCAGCCCATGGATGCACCAGGGGGCTGGGTATGCTTGCGGTGCTCTTTGATTGATTCAACGATCTCTGCCAACTCCTCAGTAGAAGCAGGAGTTAGGTTAAATTCAGCTGACAACACAATGCGGTTGCTCTTGCCAGTGGTAGACGGGTCCTTTTTGAGAATGGAGGTTCTGTAACCGTATTCAAGCTCATCTGGTCGGTAATCTCTTACTACCAGGTCAGCGTCCAGAATTGAAACGGAGCGCAACGAAGTAGCGATATCTCCACCATGTGCGCCAGCATTGCCAACCACGGCGCCGCCGATGGTTCCGGGGATACCTACAGCCCACTCGAGTCCGGCGAGACCGTTCGAGGCAGTGTCCCGTGCCAATCGAGAAAGGGTTACCCCTGATTCAGCGCGCACGATGATGCTGGAACCATCATGGCGATAATTGACATGTTTCGCACGGTTGCGGATCAACAAACCCCTTACACCTTGGTCGGACACAAGAACATTGGAGCCCGCTCCCATAACCCAAAAGTCAACGTGCTGCTTGGAAGCAAGCAATACCGCCTCGATAAGTTCAGCAGTGGACCTGACGGTAAGGAACATGTCAGCCGGTCCGCCCAGACCAACAGTGGTGTGACGTGACATGGGCTCCCGGATGCGGAGCTCATCGCCAAATGACTCGCGGAAACGAGCGATGATTGCCTCCATTACCGTACGATGAATATGTTCATTAGTTGAGTTGGGTCTTTCATTCACCCTTGAATAAACCTCCGCTCTCAACATACCGTTGTGCTCCTTCACTCTCAAGTTTGTCAATTGCACGAAGAATCGAAGTGACTTCCCGTCGATCATGCACAGTTCTTTGGTTTGTATTTGTTCCTTGAACTGCTGCGGAATGTGTTGGCAGTGTTCGATAATATTCCTTCAAGATGCCCCGGGTCTGTTTGCTCATGATACTCCCTCAATGTATGACTCGTTCCTGAGAGCCTGGATCACCCACTCTCCTACCATGTAACCGTCACCCGCTCCCATAGTGATCACAACGTCACCCGGGTTCGCATGAGCAGCGATATAATCTGCCGCATCTCGTCTTCCGGGGATGTGCAACGCGTTGTCATGACGCATTTGATCCACCAGTTCACTACTTGAAACCCCAAAGTCATTGGTTTCACGCGCAGCGTAGATGTCAAGTACTATAGCGGTGTCAGCGTCACCAAATGACGCTGCGAATTCATTTAGCATTGCCCTGGTTCGAGAATATGTGTGCGGTTGAAATACAGCCCAAATATGGCTGTTTGGGTTCTGTTCACGCGCTGCTGCCAAAGTTGCCATCACCTCAGTAGGATGATGGGCGTAATCGTCAATCACAGTAACGCCAGATACCTTGCCTTTGACTTCATAGCGCCTGCCAACTCCGCGGAAACCAGTCAGTGTCATTCGAGTGATTTCAAAAGGAATATTCAACCAGTCGGTTACCGCCACCGCGGCGAGAGCATTCATCACGTTATGCTTGCCTGGTAGACGCATTCTGATCAAGCCTACGGTTGCCCCTTGATGGGAAATGACAAAATCCATACCTCCAGCTTGATTGGGTCGCAGGTCAGTAGCGCGCCACTCGACGCTCTTACTGAGACCGTACCACCGCACTATGCCACCATCATTGACCCAGTCCTGACCAATGGCACGGGCACCGGGATCATCCCAACATGCTACCAGTACACCTTGCTCCGGAAGACGGTGTACAAACTCGCGAAATGCGTCTGAGGTGGCAGCATAGTCGGGATAGCAGTCGGGATGGTCATGTTCAACCACAGTCAGTACCGCAGCGTCAGGTTCCAACCCTAGAAACATGCGATCATATTCGTCAGCTTCGACAAGAAATACGTCCCCTTCGCCGGCACGAGCATTGGTGCCCAATTCAGCCAGCGTTCCGCCGACAATGAAGCTGGGATCGCGCTCTGCGGCTACCAAAATCGATGCAAGCATAGCGGTGGTGGTGGTCTTTCCATGAGTCCCTGCCACAGCGATACCAGTACGCCCCAACATAAGTTCATGTAGCAATTCGGAGCGCTTGATGATGCGGATTCCTCTCTCACGTGCCTCTGTAAGCTCAGAGTTGTCTGCAGGAATAGCAGAAGATGGCAGGACAATGTCAGCGCCATTCACTTGTTCTGCTCTGTGCCCAATGAATACCTCAATCCCTTCTACTTGAAGGGAGTCGGTGATCTCGGACTGGCAGGCATCTGAACCAGAAACCCGGTATCCGCTGCCTTGCAGGACGCGAGCGAGGGCGGACAGCCCTGCCCCACCAATCCCGATCAAATGAATGTGCATACCAACTTTGAGCATTAGATCATTGCCACAAGAACAAAGAGAAATAGAACAACAAGTAATAATGGAAGCCAGCTTTGTAGAGCCGGCAGCGGTAAACTAGCAATCAAAGCCATGGCAGGACCTGTCAATGGACGGGTAATAATCTCTACGGGGAATGGATATGGTGTTGCTGGAGCATAGGGTATTGCCATGCGATCAACTATGTTGTTCTCCAGAAAGGACCAAATCCCACCCACAATCAAGTATCCGTTGATGGCTCCTACCACAAATCCCAAAATCGCCTCTTGCACGGTTCCACGAGCGCGTTCGGTTAGACGACCACCTGTCACCTGCCGAACCAACGTGGGACCCTGGTAAGCGAAAAAGGCAAAGACGATGTGCATTATGGACCTGACTACGAACTGGGTCTTCATAACGTCAGGAGAGTTACGAGCAAACATGCCAACCAGATGGTGGCCGAACCAAAGTTGGGCAAATAACGACAGAACCAACCCAGCGGTTGCCACGATTTCCTTGGTCCAACCTCGCAACATGCCCACCAAACTAAAGAAGAATATGGTTATCCAGAATAATGTATAGAGTGAGATCATAGGCTAATCGCCTCCTGCAGCACTCATGATAATTTCTGCTATGCGCAGCGCAGCATCCGCCTTACCTGAAGCACGCATTGCTTGACTCATTTCAGTGAGCCGTTTCGGATCCTGAGCAAGTTCCAGGATCAAGGCTGCCAAGCTGATATCCATTTCAGCATCATCCAATCGAACAGCAGCACCTTTTTGGGCAAGATAGTCCGCATTCACCTGCTGGTAGCGCCAAGCATAGGGATACGGAACCAACACCGCAGGCAGACCAAAGAAAGGATACTCGCCCAAAGTCGCTGCCCCGGCTCGAGAGACCACTAGATCGGCGGCGGAAAAAGCCAACGGCATCTCGTCGTGTAGATAGGGGAAAAGGTGATACCTGTCCAAGTGTTCATGCTCAAGTTCCTGAGCATAAGCGTCCACCTGGGGCCAGTCCAGATTCCCACTGATGTGGATGATCTGCATGGATGACAATAGTTCAGCCAGCGTAGATTGCAGGGCACGATTGATATTTCGTGCACCTCTGCTGCCGCCAAATACCAGCAAGGTGAAAAGATCACTCTCCAGTCCCAACTCCTGTCTTGCGGCGGCTGGATCGGGTACGGATTCGAATTGCGGTCTAATCGGGTAGCCAGTGACCCGGCACTTGTTTTCAGGAAGATAAGCAAGTGATTCCTCTGCGGTGCAGGCAATCACGTTCGCTATCTTGCTCAACCAGCGTACAGCGAATCCCGGTTCAATATCGGGTAAGTACAGAATCCGTGGTACTCTTTTCTCCCAGGCGGCAAGTGCTACTGGTCCGTTGGAGTACCCACCAGTGAAAAATGCAGCATCGGGATTGAATTGGTCAATCACCGATCTAACCTTTCGCCATCCTTGATATAACTTTGTCATGTTCTTCAGGCTGGCTCCAATGCCAACACCGTGAATGCCGCCGCCGCTAACTGTAACCAGGCGATATCCTTCACGAGGGACAAGTACCTCTTCCATCTCGCCTTCAGTGCCAATCCACAGCACCTCAAGCGCGGTATCTATATTGCCCAGCTCA
>JBDLKB010000025.1:0-9268 GCA_039714055.1 Chloroflexota bacterium | reverse complement strand
GCGGCAAAGGATGCCCTTGATGCAGGTCACACCAAGTATGCCCCGGCTGGTGGATTGCCGCGATTACGTGAATTGGTCTCGGAGAAACTGCTCAAGGATAACCAATTAGCATATGAACCGAGCCAGATAATGATCAGTACCGGAGGTAAACAGGCGCTCTTCAACGTGCTTGTCTCGATTCTGGGCCCAGGAGATGAGGCTCTGATCCCGGTCCCATATTGGGTCAGTTATCCAGAGATAGTCAAGCTCGCCCGTGCTACTCCAGTGTTCATTCCAGCGAGTGAAGACAACGGATATAAGATGACTCCGGATCAGCTTAGAAAGGCAATCACTCCCAAGACACGCGCGCTTATTCTGAATAGTCCATCTAATCCCACTGGCACGGTTTATCAGCGAGACGAACTGGAGGAAATCGCCCAAATTCTGATTGAGAAACAGATTGCAGTGGTATCGGATGAGATCTACGAGAAACTCACCTATGATGGCAACCATCACACGAGCATTGGCAGTCTGTCAGAAGAGATCAAATCACTCACCATTACCTGCAATGGATTCAGCAAAGCGTATGCAGCAACGGGATGGAGATTAGGGTACGCAGCCGGACCGCAGCATGTGATCAAAGCGGCTATAGATATCCAATCTCACAGTACTTCAGGAGCCAATACCTTCGCTCAATATGGTGCTATTGCTGCTCTTGAGGGTTCTGATGAGGTTGTTGAGGAAATGCGAAGCCGGTTCCAGGTTCGTCGCGATCTTATGCTGGAGGGCTTGCTATCGATTCCACGGATTGCTTGCTCCAAGCCTGATGGTGCGTTTTATCTTTTCCCGAGAATAAACGAAACTGGTCTTGATTCGGTCACCTTTTGCCAGAGGCTGCTAGCAGAATACAAAGTTGCCACTGTACCTGGACTTGCGTTCGGTGCAGACAGCAACATTCGGCTATCTTACGCCACTGACCGAGATACCATTGAAAAGGGCCTCGATCGCTTGTCAAAGTTTGTGACTACTTAGTAGTGTTGTGCGGTAGCGCAGTTTTAGGTTTGACTCTTACGCTCCGCTCTCCAGAATATGTCACCATTCCCGGCTTTCGTTTGCTGCTTCTCAATCGGCGCACCTTTCGCCTCTCCACGATATCCACCAACACGTTTTTCTCATCTTTAGCCTGTGAATAGCCAGCAGCCAGAGATGCTGCATATAGTTGGACGTCTTTGGGAACGGATCTGCCTGTACTCATAATTACCACATGGCTCCCTGGCACTCCTCGTGCATGCAGCCACAGATCATGGGCAGCAGCTTTCTTGAAGGTGACGACCTCGTTCTGTTGACTGTTTTTCCCTACCCAGATGACCCATCCGTCTTCAGTTACTACCTTCAATGGACCCGGGCTGCCGCCACTTGGACGCAGTTTCCGTTCAGGTAGAGCGAATCCTGCTTCCTGTAGATAACGACTTATCTGATCCAGGTCAGGCCAGGTCCGCGCAAGTCGAATGTCTATTGCCGCCTGCTGGAGGAAGATGATATCCTCGGCTACGCTGTTAGACCGTGCCATGATGTTTTTAGCGGCTCGTTTTGCCTTTTTGTATCTGGCAAAATACGTCTTGGCTTGTTCCACCACAGTCTTGTTTGGATCAAGTGTTATTGTGACTGCTGGGTTCACTTCATCATAGACGGCTACCAATTCCTGCTGCTTGGGTTCTATAGATGAGGCGTATGTCAACAACAACTCACCCTTGATTCGCATTTCTTCGATTTCATCGGGTGAAAGAATCTGTCGAGTTAATGCCCTCTTCTTTCTCTCCAGTTTATTCAGCCTATCAGTGACAAATTCCCTGAGAGGTTGTCGTGCCGCGTCAAATGGTTCAATCGCCAGATTTGCGATGTAATAACGCTCTATCGCCTCACTAACGGTATTGCACTTGACCGTTTCCCTCGCCAGATGGTCGTATGGTTTCGGAATGATATGTGTTGTGTTGGCTTCGTCTAGCACAAGATGTGGATCCCACGATTGATCGTCGAACCAGCAAACAACATCCTCCATTGCATCCACAATTGCAGGAATGGGGGCATCTTCTAACGTTATGTTTACGTCGCCAGCAGCTAGATGGATGATCTCCTTTGCCAACAGCGGGCTTATGCCCATGAACTCATTAACTAATAACTTCCATGCAAGCACAGTCGGCGGACGCTTCCTCACAGTGTTCTGCATCAGATCAACTGATATGTCAGTCGGATCTAACTTGGCTGGACGTGGTGGGTATCCATATACACTGCCTATCTGGTTTCTGGCATCTGATACCCTATGACCCTTTCGTGATACAGCCATTACCTTATTCTCTTCAACCAGAAGCAGGTTTCCCTTTCTAGGGATCAATTCCGCTACAAGCCGCCAGGTATTTCCAAACTCGAATTCAATTAACCTTTCAAACGATGGTTGGTGGACTCTTGTCACTCTCCATCCGATTAAATGCTTTCTCGCTAAGAGTAACAGTTGGCTTGGTTTATCAGCTCCGCGACGCAGTTTACTTGATGCCAAATATACTCTCGGAACCTGCTGTTCGCCTGATAAAAATAGATCAACGCGTTTACCAGCGTACAACTCCAGGGCGAGAGACCGTTCGTCGGGTTGGATCACCTTTTGCACTCTACTGCCAATAATCTCTTGACGAAGCTCATGGCACAGTGCGGCTGTCAGTGCGGAATCGAAACTCATTTTGGCCAGTAGACACAGATTCGATTGGGATAATCGAGGTAAATCACCAGATTCCTAGGGCAATCTTACGGGCTACATCGAGCAGAGGTGTCGGTACGAGCGCAAGAACCACATTGGCTGCAACAAAGACATAAATGGAAATCCTATTGCCAAGCGTCAATTGCGTTCTTGTCTTGTCTTCTTCGTGTGCCTTATGAAAAGACTTGAGGGAATTAGCGATGACGACTATCCAACCTATCGCTGAAGCAGCTAATAATGTTAGCGCACTGGGCAGGTTGACTCGACCGAGTGCTCCGAGAGAAAACCATCTAGCTGAGAAGCCTGGGGTCAACGGGAATCCCAACAATGACAGCATACCGATCGTTACCAGAATGTGAGACAACCTGCTGGGTGCAATGTCAATGTGGCGTCTCTCATTGGAGATATGGTCTCCGATAACGATAAAAATCAGACTAACAAAACGCATCAATAGTTGTGACCAGATACCGATGTGTCCCAGCCTGCTGTTTGTCCCCATTAGCATCATCACAGACCCAGCATCGATGATCAGTGAATAGGCGACGATCCTGGCAACAGACCTGCCAGATAATATCAGCAAACCGCCTAGTGCAGTAGTCACAATTCCCAGGAAGGTAAACCATTGATAAGGTAGATCACTCTGCCCGTACCATCCGTATTGGTTCATGGCAGAAAGCATTACTGCGATCAACAGCGAGGGAACGAAAAAGAATGCGATAAGCTGTGTTGCCGCTGCCGCTGTCTTTGTCACAGACACGATCCAAGAATGGAAAGGAACGCTGGCTGCATACACCAGGAATCCAACAGAAAGAAGTATGACAGCAGGTTCTAGAATGTCAGGCTGCGTTGGGTTGAACTGAAATAGATCGATATGCCAGGCAGCTATCAACAAGAACGGAAGTGCCAAGGTGTGAAAGACAAAAAAGCGCCACGCTCCTGTGACCGAGCCGTATTTCGATCCTTGGAGCAGCATTGTTGTCAGTACGAATACTATCTCAACTAACATAACCTTGAACGCCAAGGTCTCAAATGCGAGCGAGATACTAGTAGTGCTCAAGATGGCTAGAATCCCAGGGAAGAACACATCTCCTGGTCGTGTCCATCCTGCGACAAGGATTGCAGCAACTCCTGCCACTGACAGTACTGCGATCAATTGTAGTTCCCATCCTGCCAACTCCAATGGTCTCCCAATCAGTGTGACAGTATTGGTCAATTCGAACTGTCCGATCCAAAATGAAACCGAACCAGTCTGTGATTGCCATGCCAAGTACCCCATCAAGAGTGAGATCGCTGCAGTGATTGGTACAACCAGCCGCGTCCATCGGCGAATTGGTAGCGTCAATATTGCGCCAAATGCGGCAATGGCTGACAAGAGAATCGGCGATGCGATCACGATGCGTTCTCCTCATGGTCCGGGGGGGGTAGATACTGTGCGGCAGATAGGTACGAGATTACCATTGCCACCAGTAACCCTAGACCTATCATCATGCCGATGACAGTTACTCCCTGTTCCAATGAATGGTAGAACAAATCGAATCCTGCCAGGCTCGTAAGCAGTCCCATCCCTGCTCTCAATGGGTCTGAATGTAAACCGAGTGCCAGGCACCCCATTGCCATAGCGGATATTGCCGCTAGGCTGGTGGGACCGGAGATCTCTGGAAGCCGCAAATATCCGGATGTGGTGGCGACAACGACAGTGGTTGCTGTGGCGGCAGTGATTATCAGTCGAAATGTTAACGAGATTGATGGTTTGCTATCTCCAATCCTAGTTCGGATATCGTCGTTTTTTGTCATCATAACATCTGCCTGTCGTGCGCTCAGGTAGATCGCTAAACAGATTACCATGCCGGCTGCTATCTTGAGTACGGCAACATCTGGTGCTAGTTCCTGCGATAGCAGCCAACCTGCTACAACATATTGAATCATCAGCGCAAGTAGAGCTCCGCGCCACTCTGGCAAGACAACTACCAATAGTGCGAGCAAAAGTGACGCGTACGAAGCAACGGTGGGTGACAAGAACCCAAACATGTCCATTAGTTGAGATATATCAAACATTCTACAAATGAATCCTAACGACGTACCAACAGCCAACCAACTATTGCTATAGCCAGTAGCCATAGCAATGCTCCCTCGCCTGCCAGAACATCATCGACAATGGCGAGGATTCTTCGCAATAATGCTATTACTCTCTTGGCAACCTTATGGAGCCACTCAAGTGAGATCAGATCAGCAGCATTGCCTACTAGTCTCTTGTAAGCCGGGTCAATACTAGTGGTAAGAAACGCAATGCTGATACCGAGTACTACAGGCAAACAAATCGCCAACCAGATGGTTGCATTTGCTCCTGAAAGATTCGAGCTATGTAAAAACAATGAAAATGCGGGAAGAATCAATGCTAGATCTCGTGGTTTCAGGATATTAGATTTCGTGCTTGGTAGACTAGTAATGATAACTCTTCCCATTGCGGCAACTGTCAAGGTCATGGCGCCACTATATAAGAACATCCACAATCCTCTTCCGCTATTCATCCAAGCATCTAGCAGCTGAATTCGTGACATGGCAGCCCAAGATAAGGGAATACCGGCAATTCCCAGCATTGCCAGTGTCGCTGCCAGAGACCCTGCAAAGGTGCCCTGTTCTACCTGCAGGAATATCATCAAGGATGTACCTGCAAGGATCAGTGTACCAATCTCGTTTGCATCGCATCCGGCGCAATTTGCCAAGAGGACCAGAGCGATCAAACCTGATTGCATTGTGAGAACATAATTAACCGATTTCCGATAATCGGATGGAATTACCGTGACCACCGCGCCGGCAACCAATCCAGTAACCAGCACTGTACCTAGAATCAACTCGACTAGCCCGGGCAGCTCGATATATGTGGATGTGCGGGCGATCAGAATCGCACCAAGTGCAGGAGATGCTAGTTGAAGCGCAAATGCTTGTGTAATCTTCTCATTTACCACACGACTGATTACACGTTGACCAATATGAAAAGGATATGGCGCCAATCTGATGAGCCCGGCTGCAAGCACCGCTATCCCAATCCATCTTTGATTGAACACCAATTGGTCTATGTTCTGAGAAAGGTGGTTAGCTTGCATACCGATTGCTGCCAACCAAAGCACTGTAGTGCTGACAATAGTCGCCACAATGTAGGTCACTGAAGCGCCTAGGTAGTCAGATCTACTCGTATCTGCTGCTCTAGCAATAGCTAGTAAGGAAGTGATATCAAACACAGTCCAAGCGAGTACGAGAGTGAAAAGGTTAGTCGAGGATAGCCCCACCCAAAAAGCTAACACAGCAAAGATCAAGATTACTGCACCGAAACCGCTATTTGCCTCTTGTTCAGATTTGTCTTTGAGTAAAGTGAAAAGAATGATCGCGGCTACCGCAATCAATGCTGAGGTGTACAAGGGGATCTGAATATCGCTTGATGATAGAGACAGTGTTGGTGTTATGGTCTCGTAGGGTGTCCAGGAAATTAGATCTACAGTGTCAGTGTCATGTCCGAGCCAGGTGATAGCTAATGAGACTGTCACTATCAGAAGCAATAACCAACGGATTGGTTGTGAACGTTGTTTGGCAAACATACCTGCCGCAAGTGTCAATGCAGCACCAACCAGGAGGATCAGGGTTGGAGATAGAAGGCTTAACATAGGCGGGTATTTTAGCATAGGGCAATTACCAGTCAAAGACGCAGCTAACCGCACTATCGATAAAGACGGACTCTTGAACTGACTCGTGCGGTCCAGGAAACGTGGTTTCTGATCCTGCTCTTTGCTATAATCGATTCGAGTCCGCATACATAATAAAGACGGAGGCATCAATGGAAGTCACCATACGAGCGCTTAAGAGTGTCGACCTGGTCGAAGTAGCGGGACGAGTAGATAGCGTTTCCGCCCCTCGATTAGACCAGGCGCTGAAGGATCTGATGCAAAACGGCAGATACAAGATTGCCTTGGATCTAAAGGGTGTTGAATACATGAGTAGTAGTGGCTTGCGAGCTATCGTTTCCTGCTTGAGGGAAGTACACAAGCCTATCTTTGGAGGAAACTTGGTGATCGTGCAGCCGTCAGAAAGAGTGCGCGATGTGCTTGAGATCTCCGGCTTGGATTCAGTACTGAATGTATATGATGATCAAGTAGGTGCAATAGGCAGCTTTTAAGCTATTGCTGTCTACAGTATTCTGGAATAAGGATTCAAAGGAATCGTCCCAGAATCACAGCGTTCTCACACTCCCAGCATGTCAATAAAAGGCTGCAACCTGACGCTGTCCGCTTGCCATGAATCAGTGCGTTCGATATGCCAAGCGGTATCGAGCTTTGCCAATGAAGCAGGCATGCGAGGCAGGGACCTGTTTCTGGTTGAATTGGCTGTGGATGAGGCTTGTACCAATATTGTAGAGTACGGGTATTCTGGTTGCGATTCGGGGGATTTAATTGTTGAATGCTCAGTCAAGTCATCAGGTGCTGATAGAACACTGCTGATAAAGCTGACAGATCACGGCAATGTACATGATCCGACCAAGCAAAATGACTTGACGGAAGGCCTTGATGACTTGCGTGTTGGGGGCCTTGGGGTACAGATAATGCGTAAAGCCATGGATAGCATGGAATACCAGAGAACAGAGGACAGCAATCTTCTTATTCTCTCCAAGCGATTCACTGTGCCCATGGATCCCGAATAGCCATGTGCTATGGTTAAGCATTAGGAAACTTGCCAGGAATGAAATCTATTCCACTTCCAACTGGGCTTGCGCTTCTTGCCGTAATGCTGGCGACCATCACGTATCTTGTATGGCGACTGGTCAAAACCCAACGTCAAGGCTCCGTTTCACTTCATTCAGATCTGGAAGCACTCGGGCGAGTGGGGCGAGCACTTGTAGAGTTCCAGTTCGATCTGAGCAAACTGTATGAGCTAATACTGGAACAAGCTGGTGTGGTCATTGACACCACTACCTTTCAACTTGGACTTTTCGAGGGCGATGATTACCACATAGTGGTCTGGGTAAAGGAAGGAGTGCGGCAACAACCGGCTCAGTTTCTGAACGCGCGAGAAACCGGATTGGTAGGGTGGGTGGCAGAGAACAAGCAGAACGTCGTTATCCATGACTTCGAATCGGAATGGTCCAACCTTCCCGCGCGCCCTCAATACCTTAGTCCGGATCCACCCAAATCTGCCATCTTTGTCCCGCTGATAACTGGTGATGAATGCATCGGCGTAATGGCTGCCCAAAGCTCTCAAGCCGATATGTTCAGCCAGGATGACTGTCAACGCCTGGAGATTCTAGCGAACCAGGCGGCGTCAGCCATTGTTACATCTCGGCTCTACGAACAGAACCGAGCGAGAGCAGCTCAGCTCGAGATAGTAAGCAGAGTCGCTCAACGAGTTCGCGCACTGCTTCCATTGCAGGGATTTCTTGCTCATGTGGTTGATCTAGTCCATGATTCGTTCCACTATTACTGTGTCAACATCTTGATCGTTAATCCTAAGGATCACCAAGTAACCCTTGAAGCCAGTTCGTCTACTGCATTCAGCGAGTTCTTTCATGGACTGCCAACCGATGGTGGTTTGATCAATTGGGCACTTGATCATCAACAAGCAGTTGTTGTCAACGATGTAGGTGAGGACGCAAGATATACCCCCACCACTGTACTTCCTGAAACGCAGTCCGAGATGGTGGTTCCATTGATGGTGGAGAACGAGATGCTGGGTGTACTGGATATTCAATCCAATATCCAGCGAGCCTTCCAACCCTTGGACCAGTTTGTCATGGAGATCCTTGCCGATCAACTAGCTCTTGCCATACAGGAATCGCGCTTGTTCGATGCGGAACAACATCAGCGATCCGTGGCAGAAACCCTGCAAAGGTTGTCACAGACGTTAACTTCTTCCCTGGAATTGGACGAGGTACTTGGTGAGATTCTTAAAGGACTTGGGCTGGTCATCCCTAACGACGCTGCGGCAATCCTGTTGACTGAAAACGACGAAACCTTGGTCGTTCGTGCTGCTACTGGATTTGCCCATGCGACCCAAGTACAGGGTTTCAGATTTCCCATCAATGAATCGGTGCGTTTTCAAATGCTTCGAGAGTCGCTGCAACCCATGATCTTTGACGAGCATGATGCGTTGGGCTGTTTCCATGCTGCTGTAGGTCTTGAATCAGAACACTCGTGTCTAGGAGCTCCACTTATTGCTCGGGGAGAGGTTATAGGTTACCTGACAGTTGATGCTCTCCCTCCAAAGGTGTTCACTACGAGCGAGGCTGATGTATTGGCTTCGTTTGCCGGCCAAGCAGCCATAGCAATTGAAAACGCTCGTCTATATGATGCTCAGCGCGAGGAGGCATGGGTATCGAATGCGCTGTTAGAGATGGTTACCTCAGTAGCCCCTGCTACTGATCCAAACACTGCTGTCGAAACCATCGCCAACATGACTGTTGATATCATGGGTATCGAACAATGTGGTGTATTGATGTGGAATAAAGAACGCGAGCTCTTCCAAGGAGCACGCATTGCTGGAGGACCGTCCGATCTT
>JBDLKB010000024.1:0-9382 GCA_039714055.1 Chloroflexota bacterium | reverse complement strand
TCGACTTGCGTGAATAGATTCCATTGGTCACGTTCAGTTAGTTTGGTCCTCAATATCTCTGATAGACGCAGAGTAGCATCCGCATCGGCAGCAGCGTATTCCGCAGCTTGATCTATGGGTACTTGAGCCATGGATATCTGTTTTGCGCCTCGGCCGATCAACTGACTTATCTCAGTCATCTCCCATCCGAGATGCATCCACGCCTGATTCTTGAGTCCCAAACCACGACTAGCAGGGTCCAACAGCCAAGCCGCGAGCATGGTGTCAAACGAAATCGGAGTAACGATCACACCGTAGCGAGCAAGAATGGTGCGATCAAATTTGGCGTTATGCCCAATCTTATTGATCTCACCAGATTGAAGCACAGGACGAAGTCTATCCATCACTAGATCACAGGGGAGTTGTCGATTCTGATCATCAGGTAAATCATGTCCTATAGGAATGTAATATGCCATGCCAGGTTCATAGGCAAGAGCTAATCCCACAAGGTCAGCGGACATCTCATCAGTCGAAGATGTCTCTGTGTCGAAGCTTATAGACGATGTTGCTTCTAGATGCTCGATTAGCGAGTCCAGTTCTGCTTCTGAAGTAATGATAACTGTTCTCGTATCAGGTGTTTCCATAGTCTGCTCAATCGCATCACCAAATAAGCTCATCTGCCCCGCAGAGACCTGAGTAGATCTGAGCCGCTCGCCAAGACTGCGAAACTCTAAAGCACGTAAGAGTTGACTCACCTGATTTTGATCAAAGTCTGTGGTGCGACACTCTTCAACAACAAGATCAACGGGTACATCAGATATGATTCTGGCAAGTTTTCGGCTCAGTTTAGCATCATCAAGACCATTCTCTAGTGCTACACGAAAGCGCGAAGGAGAGACATCATCGAGGTGTTGATATATCGTATCAAGATCATCATGTTGCTGCAGTAGTTTGGTTGCTGTCTTGGTACCAACCCCACGCACTCCCGGTATATTGTCCGAAGAATCACCGACTAGCGCTTTATAGTCCACTACTTGTCTGGGCCATATACCAAGTTTGTCCTTAACAGCTTGCTCATCATATTCAACTAGCCCTCCTCTACCGACAAGCAAGACTGAAATGTTGTTGCCGACAAGTTGAAGCAAGTCCCGATCTCCGGTCAAAATCCGCGATTGAATCCCTTGTTCAGCAGCTTGTTTGGCGATTGTCCCCAAAACATCATCAGCTTCGTATCCCTGCTTTTCAAATATCGGAATATTGAACGCTTTGACAATCTCTCTGATGCGCTTCATTTGGATGCGAAGCTCATCTGGTGTTTTAGCACGAGTTGCCTTGTACTCTGGATACAGATCGTCTCGGAATGTCTTGCCAGTATCAAAACTTACAGCGATAAATTCTGGTCGATTATCTCCCAAAATAATGTCCATCAATGTTCTGGTAAACCCAAAGGTTGCATTAGTGGGTTCGCCTTGTTTGGTTGTGAAGGCTTCGAGTGGTAGAGCATAGAACATGCGGTAAGCCAACGCATGCCCATCGATTAGTACCAATACGTTATCAGCCATAATTATCCTCGTCGGAGATATCGAGCCAGATTGTCTCGGGTTCGATCGTGTGATTATATTTGATCTTGATCCGCACTTCAATCAAAAGACACATAGTTCAGTATCGCACCAATGCATATGGTCGTTTGTAATACCTGTCAAAGAAATATACAATGAAGCACATTATACTAGTCAGAAAATATCGTCGTCGAGGTGACAATGGCGGAAAGCAAAGAAAAAAATAGCACAACAAACGGTAATGAGAATAACTCTGATGAGCAACCGAAACACATCGAGTTCCTTCAAGGAAGCGCTCATACTGTTCAAGGTGAGCATGTCACAGTAAATCAAGGTGGAGTCCAGTATGTGACTGGAAATACCGTTGAAATTGATCAAGGCGGTGCG
Organism: Chloroflexota bacterium; assembly: GCA_039714055.1. Classification (GTDB taxonomy): domain Bacteria; phylum Chloroflexota; class Anaerolineae; order Promineifilales; family UBA4811; genus JBDLKB01. The sequence continues at coordinate 7,457 of JBDLKB010000024.1, read as the reverse complement.
ATTGCTATCAAAGCGGATAGCACATCAATGAAACAATCTTCAGCGTTTCTAGTGCAATCAAGTCAGACTACTATTGATGGCGGTGGTTGTGGGGTATTAATTTCCGATCAAACAACGGTAAATAACGCTAAAGTCGGGATTCTATTGACTCGTGAAGTTGAGGGTGATGTGGAGACAACGGTCGATACCCGAGGCGCATTATTGTTGGGTGCTGGGATCGGCATAGGACTTGGGCTGTTCCTCTCACTCAGCCGTATATTCCAGTCGGACTGAGTCTTAGATCACTCTTCTTCACTTTCATCAGTGCCCAAGGCGCGGGTAAATATTAGATACCCAGTATGGGCAATCATTCGATCGAGTGGTCTCAGTCGAGCCGGGACCACTTTATATGACCTCAGCATTATTTCCTCCACCTCAGTGAAACCGAATGGCAGGTTCTCTAGTGCAGTAAGTAACGTTGACACCTGATTGGTTGTTGGAAGAATGAATCCGAGAAACCCACCACCCCTCAGAGCAGCATGCGCTTGCATGAGATAGTGCCAAGGAGCAGGAACATCCAAGAACAAAGCATCAACGCCAACCTCATCGAACCCATGCGTAATATCCCGAGTCTTAAAGGTGACATAGTCTGACAATCCCAAAGCAGTGAGATTCCTCTCGGCCAAGTTAGTCATATCTGAACGGATATCGTATGAGTAGACATGCCCGGCAGGCATAACCATTCCAGTAAAAGCTGTACAGATAGCTCCGCTTCCTGATCCTGCCTCAATAACGGTGCATCCAGGCCTGATACCTAGCTTCATCAGGATGTAGCCGATATCTTTGGGGTAGACAATCTGAGTCGAACGGCGGATGTTACGTAATAGATCGTCCCAAGACGGAAGGAGTAAATGGTAACGATATCCCAGGTGGGTCAGTATGGTCGAACCTATCGGAGTTCCAATAATCGAGTTGTGTTCCAGTATACCCTTATGAGATTGCAATCGGGATCCGGATTTTAAGCGAATTATGAACGTTTTTCGATCCTGTCCATACAATAGAACTAGTTCACCTTCTTGTGCAATCTTCCTTGTTATATCATGCATTTTCACAGAACTACTCCAATAGGCAGGCTGTTGCTTGATTGAAAACCATAACTACTTGGTTGCGTGTGTCTCTTCAGCTTGCTGTTTGAGAAATGCTTGCATGAAGGAATCAAGATTCCCGTCCAATACTGCATTTGTGTTACCCGTCTCGTGAAGCGTTCGATGATCTTTGACCAATTGATATGGGTGAAGCACATAAGAGCGAATCTGATTACCCCATCCAGCATCGATATGTTCACCCTTAAGCTGAGCAACTTGGTCCTCTCTTCTCTGCTGTTCAATTGCTACAAGACGCGCTCGTAGAACCTTCATGGCTGATTCGAGATTTTGTTTTTGGGATCGTTCATTCTGACAGGCAACGACTATACCAGTTGGGGCATGAGTGATCCTTACCGCTGTTTCATTCTTCTGGACATGCTGCCCACCGGCACCAGCAGCACGAAAACGCTCAATCTGGAGTTCGGATTGTTTGATCTCAACCTCAATTTCACCGCGCACATCTGGCCACACCTCAACCAGGGCAAACGATGTATGACGGCGATGAGCAGCATCAAAGGGAGACAATCGAACCAGTCTATGGACGCCACGCTCAGACTGTAAATACCCATAAGCATATTGCCCTGAGATACCTATGGTTACACTCTTAACACCAGCCTCTTCCCCAGCAGTTGCTGAAAGTAGCTCGCTTGTGAATCCGTTCGTCTCAGCCCATCGGAGATACATGCGTTGCAACATCTCCGCCCAGTCTTGGGAGTCTGTCCCCCCAGCTCCAGCGTGAATCGCTAGAATGGCATCTTCGCTGTCGTATTCGTTTGATAGGATGCTATGAAAATCCAGCTTGTCTACGGCGACAGAAATGAGGGCAAGCTCATCCTCTATTTCTTGCTTGATGCTTTCATCCTCAAGTTCCGCTAGTTCAGTGACATAAATTAGTTGTTCTTCAAGTCGTTGAATTCTATCGATCTCATTAGTTACTTGAGTCAACTGGCGCATTGTGTGCTGCGCTTTCTCTTTGTCATTCCATATATTGGGATCGCTTGCCTTCTTCTCAAGCTCTATCTTGCGTTCTTCTTTCCCTGCCAGGTCAAAGCCGCCTCCGCAGTTCATCCAGTGTCATGCTCAGCTGATTAAGTTTATCAATGATGGTTTCCATAATTCCTAATTACCGTTGTCTCGTTCGAATAGTCCGTTTAAATATGCTTGATTGTCAAATTCCGCTAGATCTACGATGCCTTCACCTGTACCAACAAACCGAACAGGGAGACCAAGTTCCCTTTGTATCGCAAAGACCATTCCACCCTTTGCAGTGCCATCCAGTTTGGTCAATACAACCCCGGTGAGTTGTGCTATGTCCATGAATTGCCTGGCTTGCATCAACGCATTTTGACCTGTAGGAGCATCGATCACCAACAGCGACTCATGAGGAGCTTGGTGCACGTTCTTCTCCGCCACTCGGTAGATTTTTTGAAGCTCCTGCATGAGGTTGAACTTGTTGTGCAGCCTGCCAGCAGTATCAGCGATTACCAGATCACATTCACGTGCACGAGCTGATCTAATTGTATCGTAAAGCACTGCACCTGGATCTGCTCCAGGTTGAGCTGAAATGACTGGAACTCTAGCTCTGGACCCCCATTCTTGAAGTTGCTCCCCAGCAGCAGCACGAAACGTATCTGCAGCCGCCAGTATCACCTTACGACCCCTATCCTTATAATACCGGGCTAGTTTACCGACAGTGGTTGTCTTACCTGACCCGTTCGCTCCAACAACAAGCATAACTGACAGCAACCGAGGCTGCTCAATGTTCATTGGTCCGTGGTTTGGAAGAAAATCACCTAGTGCTTCCACCAAAACATTCTGGAGCTCAGAGACCCTGGAAATACCCCGTCGTTTGACAATGTCCTGTAATTCTTCTACCAGGTCCATTGTTGTCTGTACACCTACATCTGCCTGGATTAGGTGTTCTTCCAATATGTCCCATGTCTCTTGATTGATGTCCCCAGCCCCAAGTACCTGTGAGAGTCTACCAAATACTGACTCTCTCGTACGATTTAGACTGGAGCGCAGCTTTTCCAGCAATTCAACCTCCTTGCTCCTCAATCGTCCATTATATCAGATGGTCATAGAGCTTGAACCAGAGTATCCGTATGTTATAATCCCGCCGGATTCAAGCTACCATGGAAAATACAAGTCGAATTACTTTAGACTGCGTCCTGCCAGTATACAACGAGGAGCGAGATCTTGAGCCTAGTGTTAACAAGCTAAGAAACTTTTTGCTCGACAATTGTCCCTACAATTGGACCATTGTGATCGCAGACAATGCATCCACCGACTCTACTCCCGATATCGGAAACTCATTGGCCTCACGCGATTCGCGTATCGGCTATATACGCCTACCGCAGAAAGGTCGAGGGCGAGCCTTGCGCAAGGCCTGGTCCGACTCAAAGGCTGACATTGTAGCGTACATGGACGTTGATCTCTCAACAGACCTTGAGCACTTGATGCCTCTGATCGAACCACTAGCAAAAGGAAAAATTCACGTAGCAACTGGTTCACGTCTGTTGCCAGGCTCTGAAGTGATCGATCGATCCCAAATTAGGGAGATCGCATCCAGGGTCTATAACATTCTCATTCACATTATGTTTCCCCAGCGCACCTTCGCAGATGCTCAGTGCGGTTTCAAAGCCTTGACGCGTCACGCTGTCAAATCCATCGTTCCCCAGATAGTTGACAACGAATGGTTCTTCGACACTGAGTTGCTGCTCCGTTCTCAAGCTGCTGGTTTGGGAATTCACCAGATTCCGGTCAGGTGGGTGGATGACCCTGATTCTACAGTCAATATTCTAGACACGGCATGGAAAGATATCAAAGGACTTGTCCGTGTACGATTCTCAAAAACGGAACCCATAAGCGAGAATAGACCAACTAGTCAGAATCAGTCTTCCAACCACGCAGAGTTCGATTGGCTCGAAGGCTTGATTGGATACCGTTTTAACAATGCTAGTATCTTGAAGCAGGCCCTCACACACCGTTCATACCTGAACGAGAATCCTGAAATTCAAAGTGACAATGAGAGGCTAGAACATCTTGGAGATGCGGTACTCGACCTCATCGCCAGCGAGATGCTGTTCAACAACTATCCTGAAATGGCAGAAGGTCGAATAACCAGCCTCCGGGCGGCTCTAGTCAAGACAGAGACGCTAGCTAAACTGAGCTTGAATGTAGGCATTGACACAGCGTTGCTCATGGGTAAAGGTGAGGAAGAAAGCGGAGGTAGGATGCGCTCTGCCAACCTGTGCGCAGCATTTGAGGCAGTCACCGCAGCGATCTACCTTGATGGTGGGTTACAGACTACGCAGGAGGTCATTCAGCCATTATTCGAATCGTTGATGGATGACATTCTATCGAATGATCTGGATAGGGATCCACGTAGTGCATTCCAGGAATGGAGTCAAGCTGCGTTGTCAGAGACCCCAAGATACAAGACCATCCTGGCAGAAGGACCTGATCACGATAAGCAATTCACTGTTCAAGTTCTTGTAGGCGATCGGGTGTACGGCACTGGAGTAGGAAAGCGTAAGCAATTAGCCGCCAAAGCTGCTGCCAAAAATGCCCTCAACCAAACCGATAATTTATCGAACGATACTGATTCGAAACATTGATTTAGTCAACAGTCATAGAGGTATTAGATGTTCTGGTCCATATTGGGAAGTGCCCTTCTTATTTTCTTTCTACGTCTAACTGACGTTTCCATGGGGACAGTCCGCACAATGATGATTATGCGAGGTCAAAGAAAATGGGCTGCGTTGATAGGTTTCGTTGAAGTCACAATTTGGGTGTTGGCAATTAGTCAAGTTATCCAAAACCTTGATTCGATATGGAATATTTTTGGTTATAGCGGCGGTTTCGCCACTGGAACACTGCTCGGTATGGCAATCGAGAATCGACTAGCACTCGGTTACTCCACCATATCAGTCATCTCCATGAGTCAAGGACTGAAACTTGCAGAGGAAGCACGATCCGCGGGATTTGGCGCAACTATGGTTGAAGGCACGGGAAAGTCTGGTCCTGTGTACCTCATAAACATCGTGGTCCAGCGCAAGCAGGTCGCGCAGGTAATGGAGTTGGTTAACTCAATTGATGCAACCGCTTTCGTTACCGTTGAGGAACCAAAGACTGTCCGTCGTGGATATCGAAGAATCGCCAAGTGATAGGCAACCACTACCATGCTGACTTTAACCACTGTTTGATAATTACTTGTTTTTACTATATTATGTAATGACAATTGAATTCATTAAATATAAAGGGAAATGATGAATACATATTTCGAGGATTACCAAGAGTTTCTCATCCAGGAAAGGAGATGTTCTCAAAACACTCTTTCAGCATATCAGAATGATGTCTCGCAGTTTATTTCTTTTGTATTCAATGAGAAGCCAAACATCATAAGCTGGAGTGAGATCGAGCGCGCTGATCTAGATATATATCAACGACAACTGACAAGTCGGGAGTATGCTGATTCAACTATTGCCCGAAAGATGGCAGGAGTGAAATCATTCTTTTCTTTTCTCACAGATGCAGGGCACATCACCGCTGACCCTGGGAAATCTATTCCGTCCCCTCGATTTACCACATCTCCTCCGCGTATATTAACCAACGACGAAATCGAGGCTTTGTTTGCATCTATCATCGATAGCCCCACTCCTAGAGGTATTCGTGATCTTGCACTTGTTTCAATAATGAACTCAACAGGAATGAGAGCTTCAGAGGTGTCCAATCTCAACGTCGACGATGTTGATCTCGACGGGGCAGCGGTAAGATGCAGAACAACTGCCTTAAAATTCAGACTGATACCCATCGACCCCAACACTGCATCTGTGTTGCGTGAGTATGTGCACGATAGCCGCCCTCAACTGATCAGTAAACCGAGTGAGTCTTCACTATTTGTCAATCATCGTGGACAAAGGCTTACTCGCCAGGGCATCTGGCTGATTCTCAAGTCCTATGCCGCTAAAGCCAATCTTGGCGATGACATCACCCCTCATACCCTAAGGCACTCTTACTTGGCTCGTTTGGTTAGGAACGGTACACCTACAAGCGACATTAAGGAACTATTAGGTCACGCCAATATTTCAACTACTCACCTCTACTCGAATTTGGTGGGTGACAAGTAACACCTGCCTTTCCAGACAATAGGAGAAAATTGAATGATCTTGGAACTAGAACACTATAATCAAGCGGCAGAATTTGTACGTGAACGCTGCACTCTACAGCCAAAGGTGGGTTTGGTATTGGGCTCTGGACTAGGAAGCTTTGTTGATCGTATTGAGTCTAGTTCTGTAATATCCACCGGGGATATTCCTCATTGGCCCAAATCTACTGTGCTGGGGCACGAAGGGAAAGTCATTGTTGGCAAGATCAATGATGTTGAAGTGATGGCGTTACAGGGTCGCACACATTATTACGAAGGTCATTCGATGAGCCAGATCACCCTACCAATCAGGGTTATGCAGCTCATAGGTGTCAAGTTGGTTATTCTAACTAATGCGGCTGGCGGACTTGGTCGCGGAATGCGCGCAGGTGACCTGATGTTGTTATCAGACCACATCAACATGGTTGGCATGGGTGGATCAAATCCTCTGAGAGGGCCGAACGATGAATCACTTGGACCTCGCTTTCCAGATATGACAGAGGTATACGATAGTGGAATCCGTAACCTCGCACACAATAAGGGCTTGGAACTCAGCATACCACTACACGAAGGTGTATATGTGGCAGTAGCAGGACCATCATTCGAGTCACCAGCAGACCTTCGTTTTCTTAGACTCATTGGCGCCGACGCCGTAGGTATGTCTACTGTACCAGAGGCAATAGTAGCCAGGCATGGCGGTATGAAAGTTCTGGCAATATCAGGAATTACCAACATAGCTAAAACTGAGGTTGACACATCGTCTGAGACTACACACGATGAAGTGTTAGAAACAGGCAAGGTCATTGTTCCTCGCTTATCCGCATTATTGAGTGAAATACTTGAATCCTTGGGCCAGTCGACTGATCTCATCTGATGTTCTCTGCCCTTAAATTCATTGCTGATAACGCAATCTGGTTCTACATCGTTCTCTGCTTTTCTATTCTATTTCTTGTTTGGCAATATCAACGTGCTCGCAGAGCGCGAATAGAGTCTCTATTTGGTCTAGAATTGGAGGTGGCGCGTTCCAGAGAGACACTGCGTCGACGTCTTTTGCTTGCAGCAGTTGCTTTGCTGATATCTGGAGTGGTCTTTCTGAATGCAATTTACCCAACGCTTCCTCCTCCGGAGGAGCCAGATGTAATCGAACCAACTCCAGATGTATTCGCCACTCCCCCTCCGACCTA
>JBDLKB010000023.1:0-9382 GCA_039714055.1 Chloroflexota bacterium | reverse complement strand
GCTGAGACCGTCGGCTCCCATATAAAACGATATACCGATGCTCTCTAGCCATGGGAATGGACCGAAGGTGTATTGCAGCTTGTCAGCCCATGCAGTGGCTTGATTTGCCGCTTCTATGTCATATCCAAAGTAAGCGAAAATGGAGAGCACCATGGTCAGAAGCGCAGCTGCGGCAGCCACAACCCTAACCTCTGTCTTTCGGTCTTGCGGTATCAACATGATGATTACCGCAGCAAATGCTGGTGTTAATGTGATGATTGGTAATAATGGAAATTCCATATATCTACCTCAAACAATCGTCGCCCAATGGCGCTTATTTATCCTACCAACCTGGTAACGGTAGCGTTGATAACCTCAAGAACCCACCTGGGCCACAAACCGATGCTCAACATCAAAGCCATCAGAGGGTAAACCACTAAACGCTCTCGCACTGATATCTCAGTGACTTGCTTCCATTCCTGGTTCAATGATCCGTGCAATACCAACCGCAAAGCTTTCAGCAGGTATGCCCCGGTCAAAAGCAAGCCGATCATAGCCAGTGCGGTATATATGGCATACACGGACCAAGCTCCTCGCACTACCATGAACTCACTGACAAATCCATTTAGCCCGGGCAATCCCACTGAAGCCATGGCGCAAAAAATCAGAATTCCACCGTAGGCAGGCATTACAGTCCATAACCCACCATACTTGTTCAGATCTCGAGTGTGGGTTCGTTCGTAGATCACACCTACCAAGAAAAACAAGGCAGCAGCAGACAAGCCATGATTGAACATCTGCAGCACAGCACCATTCAGGGCAATCACTGAACTTTCAGCTAAACCGGCATCAATCGATCCACCTACCCGTGCCGCGACTGCGATTCCCAGCACTACGAACCCCATATGGTTAACCGAGGAATAGGCAATAAGACGCTTGAAATCTGTCTGACCATAGGATGCATAAGCGCCAAAGATCACAGAGAACATACCAAACAGACCGATGATCCATGCCGCCTGGTAAGCCTGTTCGGGGAACAGCGGTAGAACCAGGCGAATGAATCCGTAGGCGCCCAGTTTTAGCAGAACGCCAGCCAGGATCATCGAACCAGCAGTGGGCGCTTCTGTGTGAGCGTCTGGCAACCAGGTGTGAAAGGGCCAAATCGGGACTTTGATGGCAAAAGCTACGGTGAATGCCCAAAAGCCGACTGCTTTGACAGTCGAGGCAGACATTCCCAGAATACCCTTTTCCATCGCCGGCCATATCTCTCCAAGTACAGGAATGCTAAATGTCCCGGCAGACAAACCCATGACCTGTATGGCAAGAAGAAGCCCCAAGCTCCCCGCCATGGTGTAGAGGATGAACTTGATTGAAGCATATCTGCGATTGTCGCTTCCCCATTGATTGATGAGGAAATACATCGGTACCAGTCCTACCTCCCAAAAGAGGAAGAAGACTATCAGGTCCAAGGACATGAATACGCCCAACATACCTACTTCCAGGAGCAGGAAGAGAGCCATGTACATGCGAACTCGTTCCTTGATGTTAAATGAAGCCAAGATCGCTAATGGAGCCAATATGGTGGTTAGCAGCACCATGCTCACGCTGATGCCATCAACTCCCAAGTGAAAGCTGGCGTTTAGCGGCGCGTACCAGGTAGCTTTGTGCTCGAATTGAAATCCAGGCACTCCGATGTCATAGTTGATCCATAGAACCAACGAAAGAGCAAGCGGCACCAAGCTAAACAAGAATGCGGTCCAGCGTATTAGCTTCTTCTCATCACCAGGTATCAGCAGTATCACTACCATGCCAAACAAGGGCGATAAAAGAATCAGTAGTAAAAGATTGTCCAGGATAAAGTCCATCTAACTATTCCTCAGATCAGCGACTCAGAACCAAGACGAGTAATACGGCAAAAGCCCATGCCATGATCAGCGAATGCCACAGATATTCCTGCACTTTGCCGGTTTGGAAGGAACGGATCGCTTGAGCAAAATCAAGGAATCTGTCTTTCAACCAATCTACACCGCCGTTTATCACGATGGTGTCAAATTGGCGGAAACGATGAGCCACTGCTTCAGTGCCTTTACCAACTGCATGCAGGAAGCCATCGATGATCTTCCTGTCCATCCACTCGTACACGATCTTGGCTGCAACATATTTAGTTGGTTCTATAAAATACTTGTCGTAAAACTCGTCAAAGTAGTACTTGTTCTTTAACACCTCGTGCGTTGGTCCCAATCTCTCTACAATGGGATCAGGTGCACCTTCCTCTACCGGGCGCTGCCAATAGACCAGGTAACCTCCATACAAGCCCAAGCCTACTACCAGGATTGATGTCAGGAGCGGAATCCAGTTGAAAAGCACTCCAGCAGGATGCTCGATAAGAGCTGCGCCAACAAAATGGTGGAAGGTGTTGATCTCGCCCCATTCAATGCCCAGGAAATCATCGGGAATACCAAGCCATCCCGCAGCGACGGCAAAGATCGCCAGAATCACCAAGGGCAGGATCATGGTCCAGGTGCTTTCGTGAGCATGTTCAGCCAACTTGGTACGCGGCTTGCCGATAAAGGTCAAACCTATTTGGCGCATGGTATAGAATGCGGTGAGCGCGGCGGAAACCGCCAGAAGGATGAACACCCATGCCCCCAGTACTCCCATTCCCCCTTCTCCGTGAATCATAGCGGTAAACGACTCTGCCAGGATCTCATCCTTGGACCAGAAGCCAGCAGTTATCAACGGAAGACCGGAGAGAGCCATGCCGCCGATCAAAAAGGTCCAGAAGGTCCAGGGCATCTTTGACTTGAGACCACCCATATTCATCATGTCCTGAGCATCGGTGTCATGGTCGTGGGTATGATGAGCTCCATGTTCCATACCGTGAATAACTGAACCGGATCCAAGAAACAATAGAGCCTTGAAAAAGGCATGGGTAACAAGGTGGAAGGCAGCGGCTATGAAGGCGCCAACACCCAGTGCCGCAATCATATAGCCAAGCTGAGCAATAGTTGAATATGCCAGCACCCGCTTGATGTCATTCTGGGCAACCGCAATAGTTGAAGCAAACAGGGCAGTGAATGCTCCAATTAATCCCATGGCAACCATGGGAGCTGTAGGAGGACCGTTGTGATGCCATCCCGCGCTTAGCAGAGGGAACATTCGCACCACCATGTATACACCAGCGGAAACCATTGCCGCTGAGTGGATCATGGCGCTAACTGGTGTGGGACCTTCCATGGCGTCAGGAAGCCACACGTGAAGCGGGAACTGGGCACTTTTACCCACGGTTCCGGCAAAGAGCAGCAATCCGATCAGTCCGGCTACTGAGATTCCCAGCCCGGGCACAGTAGCGGCTGCCAGTTGATGCAGCATCTCTTCGTTTCGCAGTATCTCGCTAAAGCTCAATGTACCCGCCTGGGTATAAAGATAAGCGATACCCAAGAGCATGAGTACATCACCTATACGGGTGGTGATAAAAGCCTTGACTGCCGCTTGGCGTGGGGTGATCTGGTTGGGATCTTTATAGTTCTTGTCATACCAGAATCCGATCAACAAGTACGAACAAAGCCCCATTACCTCCCAACCAACAAAGAGCAGAAGCAGGTTGTCTGCCACCACAAGGGTAAACATCCCGGCGGCAAATAGTGAGAGAAATGCGAAAAAGCGTGAATAGTACTTGTCAACGTGACTGGTGCCATAGCCCATATACCCAATGCTGTAGAACACGATACAAAAGATAGCTATAGGTACAAAGAAGAGCATTCCCATGGTCAAGGGATCCATCATGCCGCCCATCTTGAACCAATGGCTGACACCATCTATCGGCAACCATAAGGTCGACTCTCCTACTGGGTGGTGGGCAAGGTCGTGTGATCCCATGTGCCACCCCTCAGTTAGAAGGATGACTCCAAAGACCACGCAGATGACGGTGGCAAGGACAGCAATGGTGTGACTCAACCACCTGACCCGATTGGTGAATAGAACTATCAAGAAGAATGCAATCAGTGGTGGAACCGGCATTAGTACCGGCAGAAGGTTCAGAAATTCATGGCTCATAGGCGAATCCTTTTATAGCTCAGAGGAGCGGCAAATATTGTCTGACGCTAGAACTTGAGCAGGTCCATATCCTCCACGACAACGTGCCTGCGCTGACGGTAAATTGAGATAATTAGTGCGAGGCCAACTGCAGCCTCCGCGGCTGCAACAACGAATACAAACACAGCAAAAGCCAATCCAGTGGGATACTCTGGAAAGTTGTAGCGCCACAGAGCAATGAGGTTCAGGTTTACTGCATTAAGCATAAGCTCAATGCTCATGAGAATGGCAATGGCGTTACGCCGTGCTAGCACGCCAAAAACCCCAATGCAGAATAAAAGCGCTGAAACAATCAGGTACCAAGACAGAGGAACCATACTATTCACTCCTCCTCATCATCATGCCGCTCACGGGCTACCGCTAAAGCGCCCACCATTGCTCCAAGAAGCAGAATTGACGCTACCTCGAATGGAAGCACAAAACCCTCCGGGTCCATCAATGCACGTCCCAGTTCAAAGGTCACATCACCGGTGGATGCAACTGTTTCCGCAGATGTAGTAAAGGGCCACACCAGGTTTAAGGTATAAACCAATAACAGCAAGAACACCACCGCTACAGCTAATGACCACTGCCACTGTGTATTAAACATCAACCGCGTGGGATCGGTAGCTCGCTGGGTCATCATCACAGTGAAAATGATGAGAATAGCAATGGCGCCGATATAGACCAGAATCTGCACCGCAGCCATGAATCCAGCTTCAAGTAGAACGTACAGACCGGCAACGCCAAAGAGGGAGAGAATCAGCGCAGCAGCAGCACGGATGATGTTGCGGCTGGTGACCACCCCAATGCCCCCTCCCAGGATCATCAGAACAAACAGAACAAAAACTGCATAGATCATATGATTATCCTTGAACTCCAGCGGTAACAGGCTCTGCCTGCCTCATTGACTCCTCACGTTGTCGCGCCTGCCTGCCAACCTCCCCAAGAATCATAAAGGTTCCGACAAACATCAATACATTTGAGATCAACAGGACAGAGGTCTTTGCCACACTATCTCCAACTAATTTGATGACAAACATCATCACTATCAAATTGACCAGCGATAGTGGAACTAGGAACTTCCAGTTCAGGTCGAGCAAATGGTCAATGCGAATACGCGGCATGGTGGTGCGAATCCAGATATGGATAAAGTACACCACAAACATCTTGATTAGAAAGTAGATTGGGCCTAGCAATGGCACCTGGTCCACAAATGGTCCATGCCATCCGCCCAGGAATAACGTCGCAGTTAGACCGCAAATGGTAAAGGCGTGAATCCATTCTCCGAGGAAGAACATGGCAAACTTCATCCCACTGTACTCGATGTTATAACCAGCAACAATCTCCGAGTCTGCTTCCAGCAGGTCGAATGGGGAGCGCCCCACCTCAGCGGTGCTGCTGATGAAGAAGATCAACATAGAGACCGGGGCTAGAACAACGTACCAGACCTCACCAGCTTGCGCTTCGACTATGCCGTTCATTTTGAGTGTTCCCGCTAGCATTACCGGCACCAGCAGCGCCAACACCATGGGAACCTCGTAACTGACTAGTTGAGCTACAACGCGAAAGGCAGCAACCAATGCATACTTGTTGTTTGAAGACCAGCCTGCCAGCAGAATTGCCAAGGTACCGAATGAAGAAACCGCCACAAAATAAAGAGCGCCAACATCAAGGTCGACGCCGATTATGTTCTTGGCAAAGGGCATAACCGCCCAGATAAGGATCACAGAAGACACCGAAAGCAAAGGCGCAATGTTGTAGAGCAGTTTGTCTACGTGCGCCGGTGTGATGATCTCCTTGGTTAGGAGCTTGACCACATCCGGTATTGTCTGAAAGATACCAAACGGACCTACACGATTGGGACCAAGCCGGTCCTGGAAGCGACCGATGATCTTTCGTTCTCCAAGGATGGTAAACACCACGATTACCACGGGAACCGCAGTAACAAGGAGTGCTCCAACCGCCTTGTTGACAATGTTTACCCACTCAGTGGCGAGAAAGCCGCCAAGCCACTCATTCCAAATCTGTGCGATGCTGCCGAAAAGATCAGCAATGTGGAAACTATCCATGCATCCCTACTCCATGAAATTCAGAGCGTACATTCGTTGATGTACGCGAATTAAAACCACTCGAGAGCTTGCTTTTTCCAGGCGTAAACCAACGCAGCCGCTAGAATCAAGATAAATATCGCCGCCTCGATAACGGCGTACAGGGGAAGAATCTTGAAGGCAGCGGCAAATGGAAATAGCAGCACCATCTCAATGTCAAAGACAAGAAAAACGAGGGCAAAGATATAGTATTGCACCTTGAACTGCACCCATGTCGGACCATATGACTCCATACCGCACTCGTAGACATCTGTCTTTATGCGGTTGGGCTTTCTGGGACCAAGAATTGAACCGCCAACAATGGCGAGTATGGGGAGTGCAAGAGCAAAGATAGCCAGTATTCCTATTAGCTCATAATCGCTCAACACAACGGTTTTCCCTCCTTGAAGGACGTCGATAGCACAACGGTCGGCATTGTACCACAAGAAAAAAACCTCACCAATGGAAAATGGTCAACGAATATCAATTGACAAATGTCACCTACGTGACAATGCGCGTCTTGTCTGAAGGTAAAGAGGGACGATTATGCGATAGAAGCGATGCCATCCCGGTTTGATCACCTTGTCCCAAGCTCCAATATGCTGTACCACCTTGCCACCAAATCCAGATTTGAAACGCCACACCCCCCACATAGGATCGCTTTCAACAAACTCATCAGGAGCTCCCCAAAAATCGTATGCCTGGGCTCCCTGATCCTTCGCCCAACGCATCGCCTCCCACTGCAATAGATGGTTGGGCATCTTTTCGCGGTGAGCATTGCGAGATGCACCAATCATATACCAAACTTTGTCACCGAAACGATATGGGATCACCGCAGCTACAGGTTCATTCTCAACATAAGCTATGAGCGGGTGAGCCAAGCCAGATTCAATAAATCTGCTCCACGAGGTGTGATAATAAGCTGGTTCCCTGAGTAGGAACTGGTCGCGCTCTGCTGTCTCATGATACATTGAGACAAGTGCCGGCAGATCATCCAGAGTCCCGATTCGAACTGAAACACCTTTTCGAGCTGATAGACGAATGTTGTATCTGGTCTTGGACTTCATGGCAGCCAGAAGATCGTCTTCAGTTGGTGATAGGTCTACCTGCACTGTATTTCGAAATTGAATCTGGTCCGATGAAAACAGCCAGCCATTTGAAGCCAGATCAGCTTGAACTGATTCCCCAAGTTCAGAACGATGCTCGCTGTCAGTAGATGGCATACCAGTGGCGACGACTATATCAGGATCAATCTTGAGCATGAACGCACCACGATCTTTAGCATGAGCCACCAACGCACTCAAGACGGCATCCCACAGGGGCTTGTTGCTATAGTCCAATACGGGACCTTTGGGGACGTAGGCGAGAGAGACAGGGATAACAGTTCGGCGGGTCAACACTTGAGCCGCAGCACAAGGCGCATCATCATGATAAAAGAGCAGGCGCTCCGCACTCCAGCCTTGCGATGACTTGAACTCGCCCCACTCCCAGCTCTGAAGCACATGGTGGTTAGGCAGCGACAATACTGCCTTGTTCCATTCGTTGCGATCAGTTACCACCCGCGCCGAAAGGTTGATTCTTGATAGTTGTGTTTGGTTCATCTAAGTAAAGGTGCTGCCAAACTATAAAGCACAGGATTCAGCACCAGATCATAGGCGCCCATCCAACGAACGAGCTCACCACCAAAACCGCGTTTGAAACGATATACTCCCCACAGCCCATCAGAGCGCTTGGTGAACCGCGCCTCAAGTTCCTCCTCATCCGCATCTGGTACGCCCCAGAGATCATAAAGGGTGCAATTCCGTGACTTTGCCCAGCGGATTCCCTCCCACTGCAACAGATAGGTTGGCATTAGCTGCCGGTGTCGATGGCTAGAGGCACCGTAAAAGTACCATGCCGTATTACCCACAGCAAAGACCATGATTCCCGCAAGTAATTCACCCTCATATTCAGCGAGCAGCAGCGCCACATGATCGTTTGGCGCAAAGAGTTCCCATGCAGCTCGATAGTATTCTTCAGAGTGCACCCCAAATTGTGCTCTGTTGCCGGTTTCCAGCATCAGGACAGAAAAGGCATGAACATCACTTGAATCACCCAGACGCACAGTAATCCCTTTTCGTCTCGCTAGCCGGATGTTGTATCGGGTTTTGGATTTCATGCGCGAAAGAATCGAATCTTCATCGCCGGAAATATCAACAACCAAAGTGCGCTGCGGCTGAATAGCTTTTGATTCTTGGAAGCCACGAGCGACCAATAACTCTCTAACATGCTTATTCTCATATTCAAGAGCAGGTTCCAATCTCAGGAGAATCGCCCGGTTTTGCCGGGCTCTTTGGATCAAGGAAGACAACAGTGACTCAGTTTTGTCGGGATCGTTCCAATCTACTAGCGGACCTTTGGGGATATAAGCCATGCTGGCCCATCGGGTAATTGGCACTTGAGCACTCGGGAACCAACGATACAGCACTTGAGCGCCAGCGTCGTCCTGTAGTAATACTTGGTCATAGTCCCACCCAAAGTTGCGCTTTAACTCACCCCATGCTTTCGTCTGCAGTACATGATGCCCCGATTGGCTGGAGACGAACTCGTTCCATATCTCTCCAGGCATTATGAATACTCCGGCGGCTGCCCACGTCGATCTTTTCTGCCAAGCAGAATTTCTAACACCTGGTTGGCGGTGATATCCTGCAGATATGATGTGTTTTCTCGGAAACGCTTTGGTTTCCCTTCGATCAACCAGTACAGATCGTTGGGTTCAGCCAAGATGTCAAGAGCAAGTAAATCCAAGAGCGCGATTGTGGCTGGAGGTTCGCTTAGGATTGACTGTAGAATCCTAACCAAAGGGCGCATCACGGGCAAAGGGACATGGAGCAATGTCCGGCGCATGGCAGTGACATCAAGCAAATGGTGAATGATCTCGTCCAATGTCAGAACTTGAGGTCCGGCAATTTGAAATCGTCCGTCTATGGTCTTGGGTATGTCGAGTGCGTTGACCGCAGCTTGCGCAACATCCACAGCATGTATGGGCTCAAATCGAGATCTGCCGTTACCGGGCACGGCTACAAACGGAGCCAATCGTGCCAATCCAGCAAGCATAGTGGTGAAAGCATCTCCAACACCATAGATAACCGCAGATTCGAGTACCGTGGCAGGAATGCCCGAGTTCAACAATGCATCTACAGCAAGCCCTTGAGTTCGCGACAGTTGACTCTTGCGCCTTGAATCTGCTCCGATGCCAA